>SKPV01000236.1 GCA_007119345.1 Halovivax sp. | reverse complement strand
GACTACGAGGACACGGCGGGCTCCGACGTCGTCGTCATCACGGCGGGCATCCCGCGCTCGCCGGGCCAGACCCGGATCGACCTCGCCGGCGACAACGCGCCGATCATGGAGGATATCCAGTCCTCGCTCGACGAGTACAACGACGACTACGTCTCGGTGACGACCTCGAACCCCGTCGACCTCCTGAACCGCCACCTCTACGAGGCGGGCGACCGCGGTCGCGAACAGGTGATCGGCTTCGGTGGGCGGCTCGACTCCGCCCGATTCCGCTACGTCATCTCCCAGCGCTTCGACGCGCCCGTCGGCAACGTCGACGCCACCATCCTCGGCGAACACGGCGACGCCCAGGTCCCCGTCTTCTCGAAGGTTCGCGTGAACGGTCGGGACCCCGAGTTCACGGACGACGAGAAAGACGAGCTCCTCGGCGAGCTGAAAGAGAGCGCGATGAACGTCATCGAGAAGAAAGGCGCTACCCAGTGGGGACCGGCGACCGGCGTCGCCCACACGGTCGAGGCGATCCTCCGGGACACCGGCGCGGTGCTTCCCTGCAGCGTGAAACTCGACGGCGAGTTCGGTCACGAGGGCACCGCCTTCGGCGTCCCCTGCAAGCTCGGCTCGGACGGCGTCGAGGAGATCGTCGAGTGGGAGCTCTCGGACGTAGAAGCGGAGCAGCTGGGCGAAGCCGCCGACAAGCTCGCCGAGCAGTACGAGAAGATCGCCTGAAATCGGCACAGAGATCGCTGCAGTCAGTACGGTTCTCTTCGGACCGCTTCGCAGACGACTGGCAGTCGACCCGCGTATTCGCGGCCGTCGAAGTCGAGGGTGGCGTCGACGGACCGCGGAGTGGCGTCGACGACCTCGTCGAACGTCGGGTTCACCGACTCGGATCCCGCATCGTCGAGTGACACCGGCCAGGTGACGATCGGGCCGATCTCGGCGTCGAACGCCGGCGGGTCCGTACCGCCGTCACGAACGCGATCCAGGTCGACCGCACCGAAGCCGATCGCGAGGGTCTCGGTCGGGATCCGCGTCCGGAGCACCCGAGCGACCGTCTCGCTCGCGACAGCCGCGGCGACGCCGGGCGCCCACTCGTAGACGTCGTAGACCCCGACCTCCCCGTGGTCGTATTCGACGACGACCGTCTCCCCGTCGTCCTGGAGTTCGAAGTCCCGATCGGGCATCCCGCCAACCGAGAGTACGGCCGCGCGGCCCAGTTCGTAGCGTCGCTCGTCGGGAGCGTCCAAAAAGCCGCTGGATAGCCTCGACAGCGCCACGTATCCGCCGCCGAGGCCGACGACGCCCGCGACCGCAAGGGACCGTCTCCGGCTTAGGGGCATACGGTGTACTTGTCGGCTGAGAGGAATAAGTCTTCTTCCGAGCGGTATCGCCGTTCGGTATCGACGAGGCCGTACGCTCTCGGGGCGGGGACGGATCGTCCAGCGACGTAAACCCGCTGAGAGGCGGCTGCAAGAGTGGGAACTGGCGCTACCGCCGCCTCGGTCCGGCCGAGGGTTCGACGTCCGGGGACGACGCGAGCGAGATGTCGGACGATCACCGCTTTCGGACCCGCAGCTCGACCGTCCCTGGATCGAGGCTCACCCGGATCGACGGCTCGAGCGACTCGGTGACGCGCTCGACGGTTACTCGCCGCGCCAGGGTTGCAAGCGTCAGCTGTAGTTCCGTCATCGCAAAGCGCATCCCGAGGCAGTGACGCGGCCCGCCACCGAACGGGAAGTAGGCGTACTCCGGGCGGCCTGCCAGCCTGGCGTCGACCAGCTCCTCGCCGTCGTCGGTCACCCACCGCCCGGGCCGAAACACCTCGGGGTCGTCCCACCACCGCTCGTCGCGGTGGACGCCGTAGGCGTTCAACTGGACTGTCGTGCCGGGTTCGATCCGGTAGCCGCCGAGGGTCGTCGGCTCGTGCGGCTCGCGGTCGAGGAACGGAAACGGCGGGTAGCACCGCATCGCCTCGCGGCAGATGGCCTCGGTCCAGACCAGGTCCTCGAGGTCGGCCGCCGTCGGATCCCGACCGCCGAGGACGCAGTCGAGTTCGTCGTCCAGGTGCTCGCGGGCCGCGTCGTCGCCGGCCAACAGCCAGCAGGCGTAGGTGAGCGCGGTCGCGGTGGTCTCGTGGCCCGCGATGAGGAAGATGAGCAGCTGGTCGCGGACCTCGGTCGGGTCGAGCTGCGAGCCGTCGGGCGCCTCGGCGCGCGCGAGCAGCGAGAGCAGGTCGTCGCCGTCGGCCCCCTCGCGGCGGCGCTCGGCCACCAGCTCCTCGACGAGCGCGGAGACGTCGTCGGTGGCCCGCCGGAACGCGCGCGCCCGCCGATCCGGCACCCAGGACGGCAGCAGCGCTCGGACCCCGAAGGTCGTAGCGTCGAGGTAGTCGCCCATCGCCTCCGCCCACCGGCGGACGTCCGCGGCGCGCTCGCCGTCGAGTTCGATGGCGAACAGCGAGCGCGTGAGTACCCGGAGGGTGAGCGCCGACGAGACCGTGTTCACGTCGACGACCTCGCCGTCCGCCCAGCCGTCGACGAGTCGCGCGGTTTCGGCGACCATCTCGTTGGCGTAGGCGGTTACCCGATCGGGGGTGAACGCCGACTGGAGCATGAGCCGCTGGCGGTGCCACTCGTCGCCCTCGGCGAAGAGCACCCCCTCGATCCCGAGGAACTCGCCGAACTCGCCCTCGAACTCGCCGCGCCAGAACTCGTCGCTGCGCACGAGGAGAACCTCCTCGACGAGATCCGGGCAGGTCACGACGACGAACTCCCGGCCGTAGGCTTCGTAGCGGGCCACGTCGCCGTACTCCGGGACGGCCTCCAGGAAGCCCACGGGATCCCGAGCGATCGACAGGGTGCTCCCGAGCAGTGGGAGCCCACGGGGGCCAGGCGGCGTTCGGACGGGCGCTTTGGCAGCGGTATCGTCGACCCGATTCGTCATCCCCTCGTCGCTCGCGGATCGCGCGTCGGTCATGTGCGGAGTTTCGATTCCGACTAACGTCGTCGTTCGTCCGAAGAGCTGAACTCTTTTATTAGTAGACCGAGACGGAACGACCGTGCAGTCGGCCGACCTGACCCTGCGGCTCCCGCCCGAGATGCAGCTGCCCGCGCCGGAGGCCGCCGAGCGGGCCTTCCATCGCGAGGAGCTACGCTCCTGGGCCGTCGACCCGGAGCGAGAGACCGTCCGCTTTCTCTCCCTGATCGTCGGCGACCGCGAGGTGCTCGGGAGTGCTGCCGCCGAACTCGACGTCGTCCAACGGTTCGACATCACGGCGGTCGACGAGGACACGTTCTACGCCTACGTCGAGATGGATCTCCAGGGCGCCAACGCCGCCCTGATGGGGTCGTTCGACGTTCCGGGCCTGGTTATCGTCCCGCCGATCGTCTACACCGGCCGCGAGCGGGTCCACGTCACCGTCCTCGGGGAGCCAGACGCGCTGGCCGTACTCCTCGATCGGTTCCCCGCGGAGATCGGCGTCACCGTCGAGCGGGTGAGCGAGCACCAGCGTCGCGCCGAAACGCTCGCCGGTCGGCTCACCGCTCGCCAGTTCGAGGCGCTCGACGTCGCCCGCGATATCGGCTACTACGACGTCCCGCGCACCGGATCGCTCGCCGACGTCGCCGACGCGCTCGACTGCTCCGAGAGCGCAGCCTCGAGCTTGCTTCGGAAGGCAGAGTCGGCGCTCGTGGACGCGGCACTGGCACGGTGAGGAGGGGGAGCGCACGGGCGCCGACCGCCGGCTGTAGCCTCGCGGCCCGCCCCGTTCCGGCGCCGGCGGTAAAGAACGCATTCAGGGGATCAACTGCTCGCCGTCGTCGTCGTAGATCGTGATCGCGTCGACCGGACAGGTGCGCGCGGCGAACTTCGCATCGAGTTCGGCGTCTTCGGGCACCTCGCGGGCGAAGACGCCG
>SKPV01000118.1 GCA_007119345.1 Halovivax sp. | reverse complement strand
GATCGCGACGAGCGGTGACCGATCGGGATCCCGGCCGGTGACTGATCGCGACGAGCGGTGACCGATCGGGATCCCTGCCGGTGGAGCGCGCTCGGTTCGATAGGGGCGCCGTCACCGGCCGAGGAGAACGGGGCGCTCGAGCGAGCACTCGCGATCGACCGCGTCGAACGACCGCGTCGGCCACTCGCCCGTCGCGGTGAGTACCTCGAACCCGTCGTTCGTTACCAGCACGGTGTCCTCGCTCTTCGCACCCGCGACCGTCGGGTTCCACGCGTAGGCCATCGGCGTGGTGAGCCCGGCCTCGTGATTCGGGGTCGCGATCCACTCGCGACCGGCGTAGCCCGTGGCGCCGCCCTGGTGGTGCTCTCGCCACTCGCCCGCGAATCCCAGTTGCTGGTACGCGGACCGGATCTCGGCGAAGACGTCGCCGGCGGTACCGCCCCTAGTCGCCAGCTTCCGGGTCGCCGCAAGCGCGGTCACCTCGACCCGTGCGGCCGCGTCGTGGCGATCCGCCAGCCAGTCAGGAGCGTGGAACCGAACCGTCCTCGTGCAACTGGCGTGCAGTCCGTCTCGACGGGCCGTGACCGAAACGAGCGCGTAGTCGCCGAGTTCGGCGTCAGTCGGGGTGTAATGACGGTACGCGCCCGCCCGCTGGGCGCCGCCAACCAGCACCACCGGCGCCTCGATCTCCCGCGTTCGTAGCGCGATGGCGACGGCGGCGGCGACGTCCGCTTCCGTGTCGTCCGCGCGAAGGTCGCGACAGACCGACTCGACCGCCGCGGCGGTCTCGCGACCGAGTTCGCGGTAGTCCTCGAGGTCCCGGTCGGTCAGCGGCTGCCGGAGTGATGACGCGTCGATACGCTCGAATCCGGGCACCTCGACGTCCGCGGCGCCGCGGCCGTCGGTCCGGGCGGCGATGGCGTCCGTCAGCTCCCGTTCGTACCACGGGTACGTCTCGACTTCCGCGTCGACCTCGGGGAGTTCCTCGGCCGCGATCCGACTCGCCTCGATACTGTCGGTGAGGACGCGCCAGTCGCCGTCGAAGCCGACGGCGGCGACGCCCGCGTCCGCGCCGCGGTCGACGACGTTCGAACCGCCCGTCAGCCAGGCGTAGGAGTTCGGTCGGGCGAACCAGATGGCGTCCAGGTCGCGGTCCGCCAGATAGGTTTCCAGTCGCCGTCGTCGTTCCATGGGGCGGTGTCGGGCGGACCGTTCTTGAATCCGGCGTCTCGGAACGGATCGACCCCAACACGGGCAATTGATATACCGCCGCTCCCAACCCACGCGCGAACGCCCGTGGCGTCCGATACTCCCGCTCACGACGGCACCTCCGGATCGCTCCGCGACCGCCTCGGATTCCCCCACCTGCTGGCCACCACGCTCGTGCTCGTCGCCGCGACGATTTTGCTCGGCGTCGCCACCAAGGCGAGCGGCGCCGGGCTCGCCTGCGAGGCGAACTGGCCGCTGTGCGACGGCGGCCTGCTGAACCTCTTTCCCGCGGGGTTCCCGAGCTTCTTCGAGTGGATTCACCGGGTCGTCGCGATGATCGCGGGAATCTTCATCGTCGCCGTGGCCGTCGTCGCCTGGCGGACCGCCGTCGATCGTCGGATCGCCTGGGCCGTCACCCTCGGCGCGGCGCTGACGCCGATCCAGGTGATCCTCGGCCGCGAGACGGTCCGACAGTACGAGATCACCATCCTCAATCTGCACTTCTGGGCGGCGATCGTGATCTTCCTCCTGTTCGCCGCGAGCACCGTCGCCGTCTGGTCCGACCGGTTCGGACGGAAGCACGCGACGGCTGCGCTCGGGATCGCGGCCGCACTCGTGCCGGTACAGATGGTGTTCAGCCCCCTCGTGATCGACTCGTACACGCCCGTCATCCAGACGATCCAGTACGCCATCTCGCTCGCGCTCTTGTTCTCGATCGTGGTGGCCGCGATCGTCGGCGCCCGACACGTCGGTCGTCGTCTCGCGACCGTCCTCGCAGCAACGCCGGTGCTGGGGCTCGTCGTCGTCTACGCCGGTCGCGAATCCGTGATGAACCTGAACGACCCCCTCGTCCAGCTCGCCTACCTGGTCGTGACGACGGTCGTCTTCCTCACCTTCGTCGCAACCGCGGTGGCCACGCGCCGTTCGAGCGTCGTCGTCCGATCGTCGGGGGCCTGACGTGGACGACCGCGCCGCGCGAGACGTACTCGGGCGTAGCGACATCGGCCGATCGAACGATTCCGCCGTCGCTGCTGGCCTCGCGAACGGCGACTGGATGGAACCACTCGCAACCACCATCACCCCCAACCGACGCTAACGCCCCATTTTGGGTGGTACGGGCCGCGAGAAGGCTATTTCCTTCTGTAACTTGTTCCGTAAAATGTAAATCAACCCCCGTCGACACTACGAGTATGCGTACGTTAGATGAGACGGACCTCGCAATCCTCGACCTCCTCCTCGAGGATGCACGCCGCCCGTACAACGACATCGCCGAACGCGTCGACGTCTCCGCGCCGACGGTCTCCGATCGGATCGACCGCCTTCAGGAGGTCGGCGTCATCGACAGCTTCACCGTCGATATCGACCGGACGACGTTCACCGACGGGATCGAACTGCTGATCGACATCGCGTTGACCACCGGGCCGGCGACGAACGTCGTCGAAGATCTGTCCCGAATCGACGGAGTGGAGCACGTATTTTTGACCACCGACGCGCGTCTCGTCGCCGTCGCCACTCTCCAGAGCGATCGCGTCGGTCGCGTACTCACCGATACGCTGGACGTCGACGACATCGAATCCTACCGCATCCATCTGCTCGAAGACCGCGCGTGGAGACCGTCCATCTCGGATCACGACGGCGTCGAACCGGACTCCGAACCGGAAGACGAGCGAGCGACGATCGCGGAAACAGCCTGACAGCGACGATCGCGGAAACAGCCTGACAGCGACGAACGCGGCGCGTCGCGTTCGGTGCCGGGATCCGATTCGTCGCCGTTTTGTTCGCCGACCCCGTTCGACAGATCGTGAAACACGTCACCGACCGGACGAGCAACCCGTTCGGGATGCGCCCGCCGTTCGACCGCAGCGAGGGCGGTTCTCACGCGGCCGTCTTCGGGTACGGCGACGCCAACGCCGACTTCCACGTGATCGGCGATCACCCGGGCGTCCACGGCGGGACGCGAACGGGCGTCCCGTTCACCGAAACCGACGCGGGCGAGGCCGTCCAGGAGCTCCTTCGAACCGTCGAGTTCGCGGACGGACCGGCCGACCGTCCGCGGCTCGAGAACTGTTTTTGCAGCTACCTCCACATGTGCACGCTGCCGGGCGGTCGGACGCCGACCGCGGAGGAGTACGATGAGCTCGAGCGCTTCTTCGACGCCGAGTTACGCGCGATCAACGCCCACGTCCTGCTTCCCGTCGGCGAGCGAGCCACGGATCACGTGCTGACCGAATACACGACCCAGCGCCCGCGCCTCGACGTCGACATGTCCAAGTTACACGCGAGGGAGCTCCGCGGCCGCGGCTTCATGGTAATTCCCCTCGCCGATCCCTCCTCCTGGAGCGCGGATGGACGCGCGGCCGCCGAAGCCCGGCTCGCGGCGGTGTTGCGTTCGGACTACCGCCAGACGAAAGGCGTCGCGACGCTGGTCGGTTAGACGCCGAAGCGGCGCCGAACGGCGAACCGTAGCGGAAACCCGAGCGCACCCGCGAGCGGGAGTACGACGAACGCGAGCGTTTCGAACGGGAGCGACTCGTACCCGAACCAACCGGCCGCCAGCGCGATCGCTGGTCCGGTCACCGCGACGACGTACGCGTACGACGGGGACCAACCGGGAATCTGTCGCGTGTGGTAGATCACGACCCCGTAGAGCAGCGGCAGCAAGAGCGAGCCGGCGAGCAACGGTCCGCCGAGCAGGCCGCTGGCCGTGCCGACGGCGGCCGCGAGCACGATCGTCTCGTCGATCGTGATCGGACCCGCCATCGACCGTCGCCAGCGCAGACGCGCGGCGAGCAGGACGAGAACCGCCGCGGCGACCAGCCCGCCGAGGACGCCGTACCACAGGAGCGGATCGATCGGCGGATTGACCGGATCGACCGCCACGACGTGAGCGAAACCCGTTTCGACCTCGCCGCTCCCCCCGGCGACCGCGCTCCAGATGCCGGTGGGATCGACCCCGACGGCCGATACGTCGCGAGCGAGCGACCGGAGCCCGGTCTCGTTACGCAGGCCGAACGAGAGCAGGCCGACCAGATAGAGTGCCGTCCCGACCAGCAACAGCGGGAGGGCGAAGTTTTTGGATCGCCACCAGCGGACGAATCGCGAGCCGACGAACGGTCGCGGCGTCGGCCCGGTCCGGTTCGTCCGCCGGGAACCGCGATCGAGGCCACCGGAGCGATCGCTCGACGAATCGTTCGAGCCGGCCGATCCCGCCGACCCAGTCGACGCGCGCGAGGCCGACGATCGAGCGGACCCGTTCGACCTCGCAGATCGACCGCTGCTCGCGGTCACCCCTCCGGAGTCACTGTCGTGGGTGTGACCTCCGGAGCCTGCATCCCGATCTCCGGAGGCCGCATCCCGATTTCCGAACGCGTCCGCCGTCCCGCCCACCGAGTCACCGGCGGTCGTCGAGACGGTCGAGCGCTCGACCTCCGCCTTCTCGTCCGACGTCGCCCACGCGTCCGGCGAGGGGAGCCCGGACGTGCGTTTGGCGACGTAATCTTCGTGTCCCATCCGGTCGTAGGCTCGACGCTCGACCGGGTCACCGAGCACGTCGTAGGCCTTCTTGAGGGCCGTGAACTGCGCCCGCGCCCGATCGTCGTCGTTCAGATCGGGGTGGTAGATCCGCACCCGACGCCGGAACGCCTGACGGATCTCCTCTTGAGAGGCGTCCCGAGGAACGTCCAGCAGATCGTAGAAATCGTCGGTCATGTGGTGATGTCAGCGCGGGTGTACGTTCGATGGTCGCTCATTGGTCTGTCCCACTCGCCTAAATGTTTGCTGCTCGCCGACGGCGTTGGATTTCTCTCGTTCCGGAGGGGTGTTTACGGTTTCGGCCCCGGTTGGGCCACCGACGGGGTACGAGCGTATCGATCAGTTCGGTCGACGGGACCCGATGGAGACCGCCGCGAGCGGTCACGTGAAATCCCATAATCGCGTCTGTCCGATCCGCGGGCGGCTGCGTTCCGAGTCCGCGTCGACGGGTTCGACGTCTTCGAACGACGCCAGCGTCGGTGCGAGTTCCCCGTTCCCTGCTTCGGACTCATCCCGCTCGGTCGACGCCGTCGCCTTCGAAGACGACCCGGTCACCGCAGTCTCGTTCGAAGGCGATTCGGCCACCGCCGTCTCGTCCGAAGGCGATTCGGCCACCGCCGTCTCTTCGAACCACGGCTCGTGCATCAGGGATTCATCCGACGACTCGTTCGGCGCGGACTCCGCCTGAGCCGATCGTTCGGCGAACGCCGCGACCGAGCCCTCACCGTCCCCGGCGTCCGTACCGGCGGTCGATCGATTCGCCTCTCCGTCCGCAGATTCGTCTTCCCACCCTTCGAGGCTCGCCTGGTCGCCGGCGGCGAACTCGAGGTTCGCGACCCTGACGCCGAGCTTGCGGACGCGTTCGTCGTCGAACTCCTCGAACAGGTCGATCGCGATCTCGCGGACCAACTCGGGTTCGTCGACCGGCCCGGGGAGCGAGCGCTCGCGAGTGTTGACGTCGTAGGGCGGGGTCACCGCCTTCACGCCGACCGTCCGATAGAGCGCACCCTCGCGACGCGCGCGATCGGCGACGGCCTCCGCCAGGGTTTCGAGGGACTCTCGCTTCCGGTCCCAGTCGACGACCGGATCGCCGAAGGCGGATTCGCGCGAGAAGCTCTTCGGCAGGCCCTTCGGGGTGACTCGACGGTCGTCGACGCCCCGGGCGCGGTCGTACAGTTCGCGGCCGCGCTCGCCGAAGCGCTCGGTCAACGGATCGGGATCGGCCGCCGCGACGTCCTCGGCCGTTTCGAGGCCCATCTCGCGCAGTTCGCGAGCGGTTACGGGGCCGACGCCGTGGAGGTCGGCTACGTCCAGGGGGGCGAGAAAGTCGCGAACCTCGCCCGGCCGAACGACGGTGAGCCCGTCGGGCTTGTCGTAGTCGCTCGCGATTTTCGCGGCGCTCATCGTCGGCGCGACGCCCACGCTGACGGTGACGCCGACCTCGCGCCGGACCCGATCTTTGACGTGGCGGGCGAAGCCGTCGGCGACGTCCCATCCGGTCCGCTCGGAGACGTCGAGGTAGGCTTCGTCGACGCTCACCTCGCGGACCACGTCCGCGCAGTCGTGGAGGATCTCGCGGACCTCAGCGCTGACGGACTCGTAGTAGTCCATGTCGACGGGCCGGTAGTATCCGCTCTCTTCGAGGGGAATCTCCGGGTCGTCCTCGGCGTCGACTCGCCTCGGCAGCCGATCGAGCGCTTCGCCGATCGCCATCGCGCTCTCGACGCCGAACTCGCGAGCCTCGTAGCTCGCGGTCGCGACGGCGCCGGTCGAGTCGCCGGGTTCGTAGCCCATCCCGACGACGAGCGGCTCTCCGCGGAGCGCCGACTCCCGGAGGCGCTCGCAGGCGGCGTAGAAGCAATCGGCGTCGACGTGGAGGACGATCCGGTCCTCGTCGTCGGCGTCGTCGATCACGCCGGGGAGCCGCGGCCCGTCGGCCATCGGTGGACGGTTCGTGCGAGCGACCGTGAACGTTGCGCCCGGCGAACGATCCCGACGATTTACGCTCCGGAGGTACCGTCGTCCGCCGTGGTCGACCCGGAGGACGACCCGATCGATTTCGTTCCCCGAAGTGCGACGTGTGGACGGTCGGCGCGGTTACTCGCGCGGCTTTGCGGACGGACGCGGCCCTCCGCGCCGAGCACGCTCGGCTGGAGCGTAACCTCGTCGACGAACACGGCGATCTCGGTCCGAACTCCCGCGGAACAACGGTCTTCGTGGGGCTCCTGCTCGATCGGGCGCGAGAGCGCGACGACCTCGCGTTCGACATCTGGGTTCCGACTCTCGATTGACCGGCGTCCGTCGACGACTTGACGAATCTCGAGACCGACCGCGCGGCCGGTCCGGAGGTGGACATGCGTTCCTAGATCGACCGCGCGCCCTGCCGGGAGGTGGCCACTTTTGGGGATTCGCACGCGACGGTGTCCCATGGAGCACGACCTCGACCGATTCGACTCGCGGCGCTCGACCGTGCGGGCCAACCGCGGCCTGGTGGCGACGAGCCAGCCGCTGGCGGCCCAGGCCGGCGTAGAGATCCTGCGCAGCGGTGGGAACGCGTTCGACGCCGCCGTCGCCACGGCCGCCGCGCTCAACGTGGTGGAGCCGACCTCGACGGGACTCGGCGGCGACGTCTTCGCGCTCTACCGCACGGCCGACGGCGAGGTGGGCGCGATGCGCGCGTGCGGCGGCGCACCGGCCGAGGCGACCGTCGACAACGTCCGCGAGGCGATCGCCGACGCGGATCCGGACGAGCGCGCGAGTTACTACCCCGATGCCGGCGGCTACGCGGTCGACGACGTCGCGGATCCGGAGGCGCTCGAGATGCCGTTCCACGGACCCCACGCGGTGACGGTCCCCGGCACCGCACGCGGGTGGGAGGCGACCGTCGAGGAACTCGGCCGGAAGACGCTCGCGGATGTGCTCGAACCGGCGATCCACTACGCGACCGAGGGCTACCCCGTCTCGGACGTGATCTCCTACTACTGGCAGGGCGCCGAGAATCTGTTCACCGACGACAACGCGCGCGACGCGTACCTCTTCGGCGGCGAGTCGCCGGATCCCGGCCAGACGGTCGCGCTTCCGAGACTCGGCGAATCCATGCAACGCATCGCCGAGGAGGGCGCTGACGTCGTCTACGAGGGTGAGATCGCGGAGGCGATCGCCGACGAAGTTCGGTCGAAGGGTGGCTTCATGTCCGTCGACGACCTCGCCTCGTTCGAACCGGAGTTCCTCGAGCCGATCAGCACCACCTACGGCGACGCCGAGGTCTACGAACTGCCGCCGAACAACCAAGGGATGATCGCCCTCGAAGCGCTCAACATCGCCGAGGAGATCGGCGCAGGTGATCACCCCTACGACTCTCCCGAACGCGTTCACGCGTTCGCGGAAGCGATGAAGCTCGCCTTCGTGGACGGTCACCACTACGTCACCGACCCCGAGTACGAGGAGGTTCCCCCGCTTCACTCGAAAACGTACGCGGCCGAGCGCGTCGAGGCGATCGAGGAGGCGCCGATCGCCGATCCCGAGATCGGCGTCCCAAACGCCAACGCCGAAGACGCCGACACGGTCTTGCTCACGGTGGGCGACGAGGAGGGGAACCTCGTCTCGTACATCAACTCACGGTTCGCCGGCTTCGGCAGCGGACTGGTGGCGGGCGAGACGGGGATCGCGCTCCAGAATCGCGGGGCCTCGTTCTCGCTCGACGCGGCGCACCCGAACAGCCTCGAACCCGGAAAGCGCCCGTTTCACACGCTCGTCCCCGCTGTCGCACGGTTCGGCGACGACGACTGGGCCGCCTTCGGCGTCATGGGCGGCTACATGCAACCGCAGGGTCACGTTCAGGTGGTTTCGAACGTCGTCGATTACGGAATGGGCCTTCAGGAGGCGCTCGACGCCCCCCGCTGGCGCGTTCGCGAGGACGGCTCGCTCGGCGTCGAGGAGCGACTCCCGAACGCCGGCGCCCTCGCCCGACGCGGTCACGACGTCCGGGTGCTTCCGCCGGTCCAGTTCGGTGGCGCACAGGTCGTCCGCGAGCGCGAGGGGAGCCTCTCCGGCGCATCCGAACCCCGAAAGGACGGACAGGCGACGGGCTTCTGATCGGACGCGTCGAGGCCTCGGCTGATTCGATCGTACCCCTCGCAGACGCCCGGGGTTACATAATTAACGGCCACGCTAATGACCGGCACCCGTGAAGAGAGTACCGTTCCGTGGGGGAACGATTCGAACCATGTCAGAGATCACTTCCTCGAACCACTCGTCGGTCGCGAGATGCGTCCGCCAGCACGATCGGCGCTCGAACGAATCGCTGTGCGTCACCATCGCCAGCGCAGTAGCGGACGTCCTGGGGACAGAGGTGACCGAACTCGAACCGTTGCACTACACGATCGACACCGACGCGCTCGAGCGACTCTTCGAACCGCGGCCGAGCGGGCCCCGGACCGACGGCGTGATCGCGTTCGAATACCAGGGGTGTACCGTCGACGTCTCGGCCGACGGGGAAGTCGTCGTCGAAACCGCCCGTTCCGTCGCCGGTCGGTGAGGATACCGTCGGTTCGCGACGAAGAGAGCAGAGAATTTTCGTATACGTCAGTGCCGATCCCCGCACAGAATCGGGTCCGGTCCGCAGGGAGAGAGGGTGGGCGCGAGCGCGTCCTCGGGGGAGCGCTCGTCGATCCACCCCTTCTCGATTGGTATCTGCACGTCCACTCGACGCCCTCTCGGATGGCGACCGCGCTGACCCGCCTCACTCTCGATTGACGTCCGCGCTGACCCGCCTCACTCTCGATTGGCGACTGCGCGTTGTCCCCTCTCACTCTCGACTGGCGACTGGACGTTGCCCCCTCTCACTCTCGAACGGGCGGCGGTCCTGCTGGTGGTGCATAGGCATATAAGGTAATAATATTGTAATTAGGTACTATACGGAACGGCTTTATACTGGTAGTTCGAGAGATTGTACCACGATGCCCACTAGCACGCGCATGAAAGACGTCAGTCACACCCCACCGGTCGGAGATTCCGTCACGAACGTCTGGCAGCGAGGCCTCGACGACGACGCCGACGAATAAGCCGTCCGACGATCGATCGCACAGCTACCGAACGAATCGCCCTCCTGTGACGGGATGTCGAAGGAGCCGATCGGTTTCGATCGCTCCGGAAAATCGGTCTACGGAGCGTATTCGGTCTCGGTCAGCCTGACGAGGACCGTCTCCGAGACCGGCCGCAGGTCGTACTCCGGAACCGTCCCGTCCGCCCGACGAGCGTAGAGCGGCTCCACCAGCTTCCCTGCACGCTCGAACCCGTCGTCTGCGTTCGCGCCATTGCCGTCCTCGCCGTCCGCACCATTACCGTCGTCGTTGTCAGCAGCCCGACGACGGTTTCGATTCTCGGACGATGGCGCTCCATCACCGCCGGCGGTCGACTTCAGCGGAGGCGATTTCGGATCCGACGCGTCGTCGGGTCGATCGGACGGATACTCCACGCCGTAGATCTTCAGGAACTCCCCGGTATCCGACGGCTCGAGGTCGCCGTTGCGAAGCGCCTCGGCGAGATTGCGCGAGAGCCACTCGTCCTCGCTGACGCTCGGTTCCTGGACCAGGACGTCGTCGACGAATCTGACGATGTACCACTGGAGGTCGTTACACAGCGAGACGGCCGCACCCAGGCTCACCGTTCGGACGGCCAGGGAGTTCTCGAACGGCCGCTCCAGTTCGTAGGTCGAGAGCGCCTCCCGTGAGGTCTCCCGGGACAACAGTTCGTACTGAAGCGTGACGTCGTCGTCGCCGACGAGACAGACCCGGGTCACGGCCGAGAGATGGGCGCGACGCGGTAATGTCGGTTTCGACTTCGTCGCCGAGCCGTTCGATCGCGACGGACGTCGACACCGCTCGGGAGCAGCCTCACGGTTCGATCACGGTCGCCTCGGCGGCGGCCTCGGCCGCACGCTCGAAGAGGTCGACCGGTTCCGCTTCGAGGAGTCGATCGAGGGTGGCGTTGGTTTCCACGCGATCCGGCGCGATCCGGTTGCAGCCGGCCGGGATCGTCGAATCCTGGAACGTCCCGATCTCGCGGGCGCGGGCGACGATCTCCTGTTTGTCCATCGAGAGCAGCGGTCGGTGGATCGGCAGCTCGGTCACCCGGCTCGTGACCGCCAGGTTCTGGGCGGTCTGGCTCGACTTCTGCCCGAGCGCCTCGCCGGTGACGATGCCTTGGGCACCCGTCGTCCGCGCGATGTGTTCGCCGATCCGGTAGAAGAACCGCCGCAGCGAGAGCATGCGGCCCCGCTCCATGGTCTCCGCGAGCAGCGAGACGGTCTCCCCGCCGGGAACCCGATAGACCCGCATGTCCCGGTCCGGCACGTACCGAGACAGCGATCGGACGGTCTCCATCGCCCGCGCTTCGTGATCCGGGCCGCCGTAGTCGCCCAGGTCGACGTACACCGGAATCACGGGGCTGCCCCGGCGCATCAGCTCGTAGACGGCCACCGGCGAGTCGATGCCGCCGCTGACGAGCGCGACCATCGGCGCCTGCGAGCCCAGCGGGAGGCCGCCGGGACCCTCCTCGCGGTGGACGTAGACGAACGCGCGGTCGGTACGGACCTCGACCCCGACGGTGAGATCGGGATCGTCGAGGTCGACTTCGGGCTCGAACTCGTCCTCGACGGTCTCCCAGACGACGGTTCCGCCCTCGCGCGCGAGCTCTTCGCTGGTGAACGGCAGCTCCTTGTCCGCCCGTCGCGCGTCCACGGCGAAGGAGCCGCCGTCGTAACATGCGCGGGCAGTCTCTGCGAGCGCGTCCAGGACGGCCTCTAACTCCGGCTCGACCGTCAGACAGGGGCTCGCGGACACCACGCCGAACGCGTCCGCAGCCACAGCGGTCGCGTCCTCGACCGCCGACGCCTCGGTGTGGATCTGCGGTCGATTCCACTCGCGCTCGACCTCGCCGGGAACCCCGCGATCCGCCAGGAGCGCCTCCAGGTGCTCGACGAGCAACCCCTCCATGTAGCGCTTGACCGTCGTGCTCTTCGTGTTGAGGTCGCCGTGACGAACGAGCACGGTGTCGGCTCCCGGCGGATACATGCTCCGGGATAGACGGTCGCGCGTATAAGGGGGTTACGAGGGGGAGTCCCGACCGAGTGCGGGGGCGCGGCCGACCGCACGGCCCCGACGAGGACGTCACCGCTCTCGGCCGACGACGGCGTCACCGCTCTCGGCCGATAACGGCGTCACCGCTTAAGCCTGACGACGGCGTCACCGCTCTCGTCCGCCGTCGGTGCCGAGCGCCCCCGAGTCGATGGACTCGGTGATCGTCGGGTTCACCCGCCCGGTGTGAGCGTAGACCCCGGCGACGAGGATCGCACCGGCGAGCAGCGGGAGCAGCGCGGACGTCGCGTACACCACCTCGAACCCGACGATCTCGACGAGCGGGAGCGACACCAGCGGTCCGAGCCCGCCGCCGACGTCTCCGAGGACGTTGTTGGTCCCGACCGCCCGGCCCATCCGATCCTCCGGGGTGAGGTCCGCCAGCAGCGCGGTCAGCGGACCGCCGACGCCGCCCTGTCCCATTCCGATCAGGACGCACGCGAGCACGAGCACCTCGAAGCTGCGGCCGAACGCCAGCACCACGAACCCCACGCACGCGGTTACGAGGAAGCCGACCAGGACCGGCACCCGAGCGCCGAGAACGTCGCTCAACACCCCGCCCGCGAGGGTGAACGTCGCGCCCGAGAGGACCGTCACCGCCATCAACATCCCCGAGGAGCCCTGGGCGTCCAGCCCCCAGATGGAGATGTCGCGCGCGCCGAGCAACAACACCAGCGTCGAGAAGAGGACGCCGATGTACGCGAAGTAGAGCCCGAAGTTGACGAGCCCGACGGTGAGCGCGGGGAGGCTGCTGTCGACGTCCCACGGTTTGACCGAGTCGTTGCGGCCCTCGACGTGGGTCTCCGGGACGATGAGGTAGGCGACGACGCTCGCGACGGCGGCGAACGCCGCCGCGAGAACGAACGCTTCGACGTTCCCCCACACGTCGCTGACGACCCCTCCCAGAACCAATCCGGCGGGGAACCCGAACGTGATCCCGGCGCGGACGATTCCCATGCTCGTTCCCCGATCGTCCGACTCGCTCACGTCCGCGGTGATCGTGTACGCCGTCGCGAAGACGAGCGCGCTCCCGATCCCCCAGAGCACGCGCGCGAGCATGAACCAGGCCTCGGGAAGCGGCGAGAGGATGGCCACGACGTACAGCAGCGTCGCGAACGCTTCGATGACGAGGCCGGCGATGAACGGTGTCCGCGTCCCGATGCGGTCGACGAGCGCCCCGGCCGGGGCGTTACAGACGAGCCGGGTGAATCGGTTCGCGCTCAGGATCAGTCCGACCATCAGCGCCGAGATCCCGAGCACCTCGCCGAGGTTGGGCAGGATGGGAAAGACGACGCCGCCGCCGAACCCGACGAAGAAGGTACTGGCGACGACCGCGAAGATGATCCGCCGAGAATCGCGAGAGGAGTCTGCCACCGAGGATCACACTATTTCGTTTCGATATACGAAGCGACGCTGCGGTTCGCCTTGGATCTTCCGAACGCGGCGGATCGCTCGGCGTCCTCGACGGGAACCGGACGCCGAATCCCTCCCGCCATCTCTCGAGTCGGAACCGATCGGGCACCACGAGCCGGATTCGTGCCGACAGCCGGCGCCGTCCGCTTGCGGGAAGATCCTGCGTACCAAGTCGGGCGCCCGAGATCCGGTCAGAACGTCGTCAGCTCGCCGTCGATGACTCGCTTCGTGACGTCCGTCACGTTCGCGAGTTCGCGATCGACGATCGCCTCGATCGCCGAGTCGACGTCGGAGACGGCCACCCCGTCTTCGGTGACCACGTGGACGTCCGCGACGTGCGGTTCGTCGATCGGCCGGCCGATCTGGCTGAGGAGTCGGACCTTCAGGTCGCGCACGCCGTCGACCTCGTCGACGACCTGGTGGGCGATCTCCGTCGAGAGGAGGTTGTAGATCTTCCCGATGTGGTTGACGGG
>SKPV01000010.1 GCA_007119345.1 Halovivax sp. | reverse complement strand
CCGAGGACGATCCGCCAGCGGTACCGCCGACCCTCGCGATAGGTCTCGAACAGCAGCCCTCGGCCGAGGTGCTCCAGCGCGACGTGTGGGACCGACGTGCAGTCGTCCGTCCGGTCCCAGTAGGTGTACACCACGAGTTCGTCCCGCCCGCGGTCGAGCACCTGCGTCTCGCACTCGGCGCCGCAATCGTCCCGGACGAGGCAGTCGGCGAAGTAGTCGGCGTGGCGGTAGGCGGATTCTAGCGCCTCGAGCGCGTCCGCGGGACCCGTCGCGTGGTCGACCCGCCAGAGGCTCTCCGGCGTCACGTGGCAGGACAGCGATCGGATGGTCGCGTCCCGGTGCTCGGCGAGCACGTCCGCGACGGGGTTCGCTCCGGGATCGTACTCGAGGGCGAAGACGAACTCTCTCATGTGGGATCCGTACGTTCCGGCTGGGGAAAACGCTCCCGGCGGGTAGCACCGGGGATAGGAACCGATTCCCGGCTCCCGTCGGATGGAAGAGTATGGTCGCCGTCGACGCCGACTATTGCCCGATCTGTGGGGCCAAACTGGGAACCACGACGTTCGAGGGCCGCGAGCGCCGCTACTGCCCCGACTGCGACGAGATCGTCTGGCGCAACCCGGTGCCGACCGCAGGCGTCGTCGTCGTCCGCGACGGGGACCGCGTCCTGGTCGCCGAGCGTGCGCCGTCGCGCGACGGCGAGTGGACCGTCCCTGGCGGCTACGTCGAACACGACGAATCCGCCTCCGACGCAGCCGCGCGCGAACTCGAAGAGGAGACCGGCCTGCGCGTCGACTCGTCGGACCTCCGGCTGCTCGCCACCCATCACAACGAGTACCCGCCGCTCGGCATCTACACCCTGCTGATCCGCTGCGTGGTCGATCGGGAGCTGACGGGCGGCAGTCCTGAACCCGGATCGGACGTAATCAGCGTCGAGTTCAGGAGGGAGGAAGATATCGAGGACCTTCGTATGGCGGATGCGAACCGGCGCTTCGTCCGGCTGGCGCTGGAGGGCGACGAGCCGTACCGGTGACGCGACGCCGCGGCGCGTTCCGTGACGCCCGAGACGGACGCTCGGCCGACCTCCGGGGTCGACTTCCGCGCGCACTGGGACCTGGACCCGTCGGTTCCACCACAAGCGTGTTCCGCCCGGCGAACGTACCTCGAACCGTGGCGACCGCTCGGCTTCGAACACGGGTTCGCGACTTCTGGCGGTTCTACCGCCGGTACACGACGACGGCCGCGCACACCCTCTCGGCGGCAGCGCTCGCCATCTTCGGCCTGCTCGTCTTCGTCGACCCGCTGTTCGCAATTCTCGCCATCGGCGCGTACGTACTCCCGCCGATCCTTCTCTTCGCGGTCGGCTGGCGCCCGCCGGCCGACGATTCCGACGACGCGGAACCGACAGGAGCGCGGTCGTCGGAACCGTCGCCGGACCAGGGGCCAGCCCTCGTCGATCGAACGGGACCCGCGGGCGCGTCGGATCCGCAAACCGAGCCTGACGATCGATACCCGGCCAGCGGGCCGCTACGTTCGGACAGGGATACGGATTCGGATCGCGACGACGGCGATACTGATTCGGATCGCGACGGTGGCGATACGGATTCGGATCGAGACGGTGGCGATACGGATTCGGATCGCGACGGGGGCGATACGGATTCGGATCGAGACGATGGCGACACCGATACGGACGGATAAGCGTGTTATCGGTTAGACGTCCACGAACGGATGGCCGGGAGCGCGGCCGAGCGACTAGCGAGGGCGCGCGACCCGGGGGAAGGCTGGCTGACGTTCGACGATAAGTACCGCGAGCAGTCGTCAGACTGCGAGCGGGCCGACGACCGATGTGGAGAGCGCCAATCGCGCGCTCGGAACGGAGGGAGGAGTGCTTTTCATCAACGTTTTGCCGAGGGCCGGCGAAGCCGGCCCGCAGCGCAAAAGGTTGTTAGAAGCCCTTTCCGAGCATCTCGCGGGCGATAATGTTCTTCTGGATCTCGGTGGTGCCCTCGTAGATCTGGGTGATCTTGGCGTCGCGGTAGAAGCGCTCGACGGGGAAGTCGTTGACGTAGCCGGCGCCGCCGTGGATCTGGACGGCCTCGTCGGCGACGTCGACGGCGATCCGGGAGGCGTACTCCTTGGCCATCGAGGCGAGCTTCGTGATGTCGTTGTCCTGATCGACGTTCCAGGCGGCCTTGTAGGTCAGGTTGCGGGCGGCTTCGGTCTTGGTGGCCATGTCGGCGAGCTTGTGCTGGATGGCCTGGAACTCCGAGATCGACTTGCCGAACTGCTCGCGCTCCTGGGCGTACTCGAGGGCGGCCTCGGTGGCGCCCTTGGCGATGCCGACGCCCTGGGCGGCGACGGCGGTGCGCGTCTCGTCGAAGAACTGCATCTGCTGGAGGAAGGCGGCGTCTTTGGTCCCGATCAGGTTATCCTCGGGCACGCGGACGTCGTCGAAGATCAGCTCGGCGGTGTCGGAGGCGCGGATGCCGAGCTTGCCGGTGATCTTGTCGGCCTCGAAGCCGTCGCGGTCGGACTCGACGACGATCTGGCTGAAGCCGTTGTATCGGCCCTCGGCGTCCGGGTTGGTCTCACAGAGGACGACGAAGAAGTCGCCGACGGAGCCGTTGGTGATCCACATCTTGTTCCCGTTGATCACCCACTCGTCGCCGTCCTTCTCGGCGCGGGTGGAGACGGAGGCGACGTCCGAGCCGGAGTCGGGCTCGGAGATCGCGGCGCCGGTGATCTTCTCGCCGGCGGCGACGGGCTCGAGGAATCGTTCTTTCTGTTCTTCCGTGCCGAAGCGGATGATCGACTCGCAGCCGAACGACGTCGAGACCAGCGAGAGACCGATGCCGGGGTCGACGGCGAACAGCTCCTCGACGATCATCGAGACTTCGAGGGATCCGTAACCCGCCCCGCCGTATTCGATGGGGATGTGCGGGCCGAGCAGGCCCATCTCCGCCGCCTTGTCGACGATCTCGTGGGGGTACTTCTCCTCGACGTCGTACTCGCGGGCGACTGGCTCGATCTCGTTCTCCGCGAAGCGCCGCACCTCGTCGCGGAGTTGTTTTTGCTCGTCTGTCAGTTCGAAGTCCATGGTAGACGATATGCATGGCCAACCGTAAAGAAGTATTCTAACCGGGAGTAAACTGGAACGGAGTTTCTGTCTCCGGGGAGGGAAACGTTCAAACGGGTTCCGGTTGGACACACACCCATGGATCTGGAAGATATCAACACCGTCGCAGTTCTCGGAGCGGGGAACATGGGCCACGGCATCGCCGAGGTCGCCGCCCTCGCGGGGTACGACGTCGCGATGCGCGACATCGACGAGGAGATCGTCCAGGACGGCTACGATCAGATCGAGTGGTCGCTCGGGAAACTCGCCGAGAGCGGCCAGATCGAAGCGGCGGACGTCGACGAGACGCTCGACCGGATCACGCCCCTGGTCGAGATGTCGGAGGCGGTGAGCGACGCCGACGTCGTCATCGAGGCGGTCCCCGAGCGGATGGACATCAAGAAGGACGTCTACCAGGAGGTCGAGGAGTCGGCCCCCGACGACGCCATCTTCGCGACGAACACCTCCTCGCTGTCGATCAGCGAGATCGCGGCGGTCACGGCGCGGCCGGAGCGGTTCTGTGGCATGCACTTTTTCAATCCGCCGATCCGCATGCCGCTGGTCGAGGTC
This sequence comes from Halovivax sp., assembly GCA_007119345.1. GTDB lineage: Archaea > Halobacteriota > Halobacteria > Halobacteriales > Natrialbaceae > Halovivax. The sequence goes on along the minus strand of SKPV01000010.1, from coordinate 74,649 downwards.
ATCTCGGGCGAACAGACCGCCGAAGCGACCCTCGACACGATCGAGGCGCTCGCCGAGGACTTCGAGAAGACGCCCGTCCGCGTGCACAAGGACGAGCCCGGCTTCATCGTCAACCGGGTCCTCGTTCCGCTGATGAACGAGGCCGCCTGGATGCTGAGCGAGGACGAGGCCACCGTCGAGGAGATCGACTCCACCACCAAGTACGGGATGGGCCAGCCGATGGGGGCGTTCGAGCTGGGCGACATGGTGGGTCACGACGTGAGCTTCCACGTCCTCGAGTACATGCACGAGGAGCTGGGCGACGCCTACGAGCCGGCGCCGGCGCTCGTCGAGACGGTCGAGAACGAAGCGCTCGGCCGGAAGACCGGAAAGGGCTTTTACGACTACGAGGACGGAAGTGGCGTCGAGATACCGACCGACCAGGTCGACGAGGCGATCGAAGACCGGCTCACCGCCGCGATGGCCAACGAGGTCGCGAGGCTCCTCGGCGGGGAGATCGCGACGGCCGACGCCATCGACGAAGGACTGAAGCTCGGCGGCGGCTGGCCGGAGGGCCCGGTCAAGACGGTCGACGAGTTCGGCGTCGAGAAGGCGCACACGGTGCTCGAGGAAGCCTACGAGGAGTCGGGCCACGAGCGTCACCGCCCCTCGGATCACCTCCAGGAGTTCGCCGAGCGGGGCGCGTTCCGTCGGGCGGACGGGGGCGACGACGACGAGGTCGAGTACGAGACGATCCGAATCGAGCGTCCATCCGACATGGTGGGCCAGATCGTCATCGACCGCCCCCACCGAATGAACACGATCACCACCCAGATGATCGACGAACTCGACGACGCGATCGACCGTCTCGTCGAGGACGACGACGTCCGCTCGGTGTTGCTCACGGGCGCGGGCGACCGCGCCTTCTCGGCGGGCTTCGATGCGGCCTCCGGCGCCGCCGGCACCGGCCTCGAGGCCGCGGAGCTCTCCAGGCACGGCCAGCAAGTCTTCGGCCGCCTCGAGGAGATTCCGATGCCGGTCGTCGCGGCGATCGACGGCTACGCGCTCGGCGGGGGCATGGAGCTGGCGACGTGCGCCGACCTGCGGATCGCCAGCGAGCGGTCCCAGTTCGGTCAACCGGAGCACAATCTCGGGCTCATCCCCGGCTGGGGCGGCACGCAGCGGCTCCGACACATCGTCGGCGAGGGTCGCGCGAAGGAGATCATCTTCACCGCGCGCAACGATTACGATCCCGAGACGATGGCCGACTACGGTTTCGTCAACGAGGTCGTGTCCAATGCCGAATTCGAAGACCGCGCGCTGGAACTGGCCGAGGATCTCGCCGCCGGTCCGCCGATCGCCATGAAGTTCACGAAGCGGGCCATGCTCGCCGGCCGCGACGACACCGACGCCGGCCTCGAACTGGAGTCGAGCTCGTTCGGGCACCTGTTCACGACCGACGACCTCTGGGAGGGCCTCTCGGCGTTCCAGGCCGACCGGGAGCCCGAGTTCCAGGGCGAGTGAGCGCTCGGCGACGAACGGCGTAGCGCCACCCGAAATCGACCACAATTTCGTTCCTCGCGGTGACCGGACCCGTCGTGGATCGGGGCCGACGGACCGGGCGACGCGTCGGTCTCTCCGCGCCGGTCTCGTCCTGACCGGGGAACGGGCGACGCGTCTTGAGGGGGTCGCCTCGACCGCCCTTTCAATCGGAAAATTTACTATTTCGACTCGAGCGAGGATCGAAGGATCGGTCGACTCGTCCTCTCGGGTGGTGATTCTCTCACCCGTCGTGGGTTGGAACGACGATGGTTGCGTGTCCGGAAAGTTACAGCTGGTCGCGAGATTTATCACGCCCCCCTGCAATTTCCTCCCTGTGGCTGGAATCGACGGTGATGGCATGGGGGGGTCTACGCATGAGTGAGGGCGAGCCGGAAGTCCTCGTCGTGGACGACGAAGCGCGACTCGCCGACCTGTTCGCCGCCTGGATCGGCACGGAGCGGTCGGTCGAGACGGCCTACGACGGCGAGGAAGCCCTCGAAACGATGGCGGATTCGGTCGAGATCGTCCTGCTCGACCGGCGGATGCCGGGGCTATCCGGCGACGAGGTCCTGGACGAGGTCCGCGAAGCCGGCTACGACTGCCGGGTCGTCATGGTGACGGCGGTCGATCCGGACTTCGACATCATCGAGATGAGATTCGACGATTACCTCGTCAAGCCCGTCTCGAAGGACGAGCTTCTGGAGATGGTGGAATCCGTCTCGAGTCGATCCGCCTACGAGTCGGATATCCTGGAGTACTACTCGCTGGTCTCGAAGAAAACGCTGCTCGAGTCCGAGAAGGCAGAACGCGAACTCGAAGACAACGAGGAGTACCAGGAACTCCGTGAGCGCGTCGCGCAGCTGCGATCTCGGGTGGACGACACGGTCTCGGGGATGTCCTCTCACGACGACTTCGTCGGCGCCTTCCAGGACCTCCAGACGGAGAACTGATCGATCGGGCGGGACTCACTCGGCCGTTCGAAACTCGAAGCGCGCTCCTCCTTCCGCCGACGCGTCGGCGATCGCCGACCAGCCGTGACCCGTCGCGACTTCCCGCACGACCCAGAGTCCGATGCCGATCCCGTCGGATCCGGCCGAGAACTCGGCGTCGAAGACGCGTTCGCGCATCCCGTCCGGTATTCCGACGCCGTCGTCCTCGACGTAGAAGCCGGCCGGCTGGGTCTCGTCGTCTCCGGCCGTGGCCGGAAGGACCCCGACCCGAACCGTCACGCCGTCTCCGACGTGATCGATACTGTTCCGGAAGAGATTTTCGAACAGTCGAAGGAACGGGGATCGGTCCGCCTCCACCGCGATCGATTCGTCGACGACGAGCGACGCTTCGGCCGTCGAGACGTTCGCCCAGGCGTCTTCCGCTGCGGAGCCGACGTCGATCGGCTCGGTGTCGTCGACCCAGTCTCCCTCCCGGGCGATCGACAGGACGTCAGTGATGATCGAGTCCATCCGATCGAGCGATTCCACGATCGCCTCGACCTCGTCGGAGGAGTCGGACTCGGCGATCAGGTCCGCGTACCCCTTCGCGACGCTCAGCGGATTGCGGAGGTCGTGGCTGACGATGCTCGCGAACGCGTCGAGACGCTCGTTTTGCTGGCGGAGTCGGCGCTCCCGTCGCTTTCGTTCGGTCACGTCCCGGACCACGCCGACGGAGCCGCCGATCTCGCCGTCGTACACGAGCGGGGCGAGTTGCGTCTCGCACGGGATCGGGTCGCCGCGTTTGGGTCGAAACGCGAGCTCCACCGTGCTCGTCGACTCGTCGGTTCGGGCCAGTCGCTCGACCGTTTCGGACCCCTTTCGGGCGCCGTCCTGGCCGAAGAGGATCTGCGCGTGCTCGCCCAGCAGCCCCTCCCGACTGTAGCCGGTCAGCTCCACGAGCGCGCGGTTGACGGTCGTGAAGTGACCGTCGGCGTCGAGTACGTACATGCCGTCGCCCGCCGTTTCGACGAGCCCCTCGTACCGGCGCAGCGTCTGTTCCAGCTGGGCGAGGCGACCCCGGACGGCGATCCCCTCGAGGGCGTGGGAGGTCGTCCGGGCGATCGCCTCGATCGCGTCGCGGTCGTTGCCGCCCAGCGTCCCGCTGGCGTAGCAGACGAGGACGCCGTAGAGTTCGTCACTTCCCGCGAGCGGCGCGACGGCGACCCGTTCGACGTCGCGTTCGAGGGCGGTTTCGCCCAGGGGGACCGCCGACGGGTCGTCCGTCGGATCCCGGACGCGGAGTTCGCCCGTCTCCATCGCCGACTCGAGCAGGGGTTCGCTCCCGTTCCCGATCGGGAACGACCGGGTGACCGGCCAGTCTCCGGACGGTTCGGTAACCCACGGGAGGACGCCCCGCTCGCCCCGGTCGTACTCGCCGACCCAGGCGAATTCGATCGTTCCGGCGGCTGAGAGCTCCTCGCGGATCGCCCGTTCGATCCGACCCGGCGACGTCGCGTCGGCGAGCCGCGTGCGGATCTCGTCGACGGTCGCCGAAAGCGGAGGGCCCCGTTCGTCCCCGAGGGCCTCGGTGATCGTCGATGCGAGCTCCCTCCGGTCGGTGCCGACCGGGGTCGCAGACGCCGAAGCGAGGACCGCACCGCCTTCGCGAGCCCAGCAGAGAAACGTCGGCACCGTTTTCCGTTCCGTTGCCTCGGTGAGGAGCCGGGGGACGTCGTCGACGGTCGCCGCGTCGATCACGATGGCGCCGACGTCCCCGGTCTCCAGCTTCGCGATAGCGCCGGTCCGCGACCCGATTCGATCGACCGCCACGTCGACCGACGCGAGCGACCGCTCGACGGTCTCGGCGGCGACGGGGTCGGTGCCGACGTACAGGACGCGATCGGATCTCATTATCTCGTGACGGGGGCCGCGGCGCGTTCGTTTCGCGGTGGGGGTAGGCGCCTCCGGTTCGCTACCGGCGTTCGATACGCGTCATTGCGAACGGGACCGCATTGCTCTTTCGACCGCCGGTCGGCCCGTCGAGACCCGACGCAAACCGTAGCCGGATCACAATCCTTAACAACTTATGACCACTCGATTATTATATGGCCGTCGTTAGCGTCTCGATGCCGGACGAACTCCTGGAACGACTCGATCAGTTCGCGGACGATCACGGGTACACCGGACGGAGCGAGGTCGTTCGGGAGGCGTCTCGGAACCTCCTCGGCGAGTTCGAGGACACCAGACTGGAAGACCGCGACCTGATGGGAATCGTCACCGTCCTCTTCGACTACGAAACCACCAGCGTCGAGGAGCGCATGATCGCGCTCCGCCACGAGCACGAGGAGTTGGTTGCCTCGAACTTCCACAGTCACGTGGGCGATCACTACTGCATGGAGCTCTTCGTCCTCGAAGGCGACCTGGAGGGGATTTCGACGTTCGTCGGGAAGATCCGCGCCACGCAGGACGTGCTGTCGGTCGATTACTCGGTCAATCCCGTCGAGGACGTCGGGCACCTCTCGCCGAGCGACGGTAACTGATCGACCGACCCGGTGCCCTGGCGTCCGCCGGGGCGGTCGCGTTCGACGACCGGTCACCGGCGCCGACCGGGACGATGGGTCCGTCGGCGCGGTAGGGTTTTAGGTGGTCCCGGTCGAACCGTCGGGTACTATGAGTTACACCACGGTCAACTACGAGGACGTCGACCAGGTCTCGAACGCGATGCACTTTCTCAGCGAACCCCTGGAGACCGAACAGGTGGGCGTCACGATCGCCCGTTGCGATCCGGGCTGGAAGAGTCGCCCCCACGACCACACCGACAACGACCACGAGGAGGTGTACGTGTTGATCGAGGGGGAAGCGACCGTGATCGTCGACGACGACGAAATCGAGTTCACCGCCGGCGACGCGATCTGGATCTCTCCGGAGTCGACCCGACAGATCAGAAACGGCGACCGCGAGAGCGCGTTCGTCCTCGTGAGCGCGCCGCGCATCGCCGACGAGGAGGGCGCGGAGGGCGAGTGGTCCCTGGGCGGCTTCGCCGGCTGAGCGGACGACGGGACGAGCGTACATTCGATCTCGGCGTCCGGGAACCTCGCTCGCCGGCTCCTCGGTTCGTTCTCTCCTCTCTGAGGCGTCGTCCTCTCGCGGCCGTGTCGTCTCCCCGATTCGGATCGTGTTCTCCTCACGGACGTGTCGTCTTATCGGATTCGGATCACGTCCTCATTGCGGACGTGTCGTCTCGCTCGATCCGGATCGCGTTCTGCTCGGGGACGTGCCACGTCCGTCTACCATCGAGCGGAAAGTCTCGTTCCGCAGAGGCGGCAGGGTGGGATCGGGGCCGGAGCGTCCCTACGAGGTCCTCGGAACGACGCCGGCCGCCCCGCTCGAGGAAGTCCGTCGTCGCTACCGCGACCTCCTGAACGGGCACCACCCGGACCAGGGCGGGTTGCGAGCGGAGTTTCTTCGTCTCGAGCGGGCCTAGGAGGAGATCACCGGACAGGCGCCGCCGGAGGTTCCGTCGGACGCTCCGATCGGCCGCGGCGCCGTCGACGAGGGCGCACCGATCTTCGATCCCGGCCCGCCGGCGATCGTCCTTGCCGCGGAGGTGTCCCCCGCCGTGACCGTCGAGAAGGTCGTCTACACCTAGCACGCCTGGGACGCCGACGGGGGACGACCGGGACCGAACGGTCCCGCTTCGAGATGGATCGTGAGTGCGCCCCGCGCTCGACGCGACCCCGTTCGATTCGTCCGGGGGTCACTGAGGGGCCTTTTGAGGACGTGCGTACCCTCTTCGGACGTGCGGGTTCGACCGATCTGAGCACGGTGCATTCGTCTAGAGCCGAATACTCGAGTTCGGGGGCGAGGATCGTCGGCCCGACGAGCATCACCCGCCGCGGCGAAGAGGAAGACACAAAGTCGCCCTCGCCAACACACGGACGATGGCAACCGTCGACGTGAGCGGTCTGATCCGACGACGCCCCGGAGAGACGACCGCGGCCCTGACGATCGTCGGGTACGCGCTCGTCCTGGGCACCTTCTTGCTCGATCTCCCGATCTACCCGGAGCTCACCCCGGGCCAGGTGAACCCGCTCACCCACGCGATCGCGGTCATCAACGCGGGGGCGACGGTCCTGCTGGTCGCCGGCTGGTACTGGATCCGTCGCGGCCGGGTGCGGTTACACCGTCGCGCGATGATTGGCGCGTTCGCGCTGATCCTCCTGTTCCTCGTCGTCTACCTGCTCAGGGTGGGTGGCGGCGGGGAGAAGTACTTCGTGGGCCCGGATCCGGTCTACTACGCCTACCTGGCGATGCTGGCGGTGCACGTGATCCTCTCGATCGTCGCGGTCCCGGTCGTGGTCTACGCGCTCGTCCTCGGACTCACGCACACGCCCGCGGAACTCGAGCGGACGGTCCACGCGCGAATCGGGCGGGTCGCGGCGGGCACGTGGATACTGAGCCTCGTGCTCGGCATCGTCACGTACCTCCTGCTCAATCACGTCTACGACTACACGTTCGCGTCGGCGATCGCGCCCGTGTCGTGACGGTCGCGTCGACGCGAATACGCCGCAAGCATCCCGTGGCCACCGTCGCGAGGACCCGCTCCGTTCAACTCTCCCGCTCGCGTCGGCGATCTTCGTCGACGAGGTTCACGAGGTGATCGACCATGTGTGACTCCGCCTCCGGGTGCTCGCTCCAGACCCACTTGCAGTATCGAACGTGAACGACGCACTCGTGGTGGGAGAGGTGCGTTTTACAACCGGGGCAGGTGGGCATGTCGTCTTCAACGCCTCCGAGGGGAGAGTAGCTTCTGCCATCGCTCGCCGGTAATCGGTGGGGAACGATGTGCGTCGCGTCGGGCCGACCGACTCGTTCCGTGAGAGACCGACACAGACTTTTCGTCGAGGGCCCCGAAAGAGCCGGGTATGGGCTCCGCCGCAGCCGCGATCGGCCTCGGCGGGCTCGGTCAGCTCGAACTGGAGGTGCTGTCCGGGCTCGACGACGTCGAGTTGGTCGCGGGTGCCGACGTGTCGGCCGCCGCCAGGGAGGTCTTCGAGCGGGAACACGACGCGCCGGCGTACCCCGACCACGAGGCGATGTTCGACGCTCACGGCGACGACCTCGACCTCGCGTTGATCGTCACGCCGCACACGCTCCACTACGAGCAGGCCCGCGCCTGCCTGGAGGCCGGGCTTCACGTCTACATCGAGAAACCGATGGTGACCGACGTCGCCGATGCGGTCGCGCTGCTCGAGCGGGCCGACGAGCGCGAGCTGGTCGTTCAGGTCGGCTATCAGCGTCACTTTCACCCGGGATTTCGCGAGGTGAAACGCGTGATCGAGGACGGCCGGATCGGCGACCTTCGCGCGGCGAACGCGTTCATCGGCCAGGACTGGATCGGCCTGCACGAGGACACGTGGCGGGTCGATCCGTCGCTGTCGGGCGGTGGGCAGCTGTACGATACGGGATCGCACCTGCTCGAGGCGCTGTGCTGGCTCACGGGGGCGGAGCCTCGATCCGTCTCGGCCGAGATCGAGTACGCGAGTCCCGGCGTCGACGTCGACAGCGCGCTCTCGCTCTCGCTCGAACGGGACGGGCGGCGGATACAGGCCGGGGTCACAGTCTGCGGGGACGGGGTCGAACTCGAACCGTCGGAGGGGTACGCGATCTGGGGATCGGGCGGTCGTCTCGTCTTCGACGGGGAGACCGTCCGCCTGGCGGAACGAGGCGCGACGGTCTACGAGAGCGTCGTCGAGGGCGGCACGGACTTCGCGTCGCTCACGTCGGCGAAGCTCGGAAACTTCCTGGACTCGATCGACGGCGAGGCCGAACCGGCGGTCCCGGGGACAGTCGGGTTACGGGTGACCGCGCTGACGGAGGCCGCGTACCTCGCCGACGAGGAGGGCCGCCGGGTGAACGTACGGGGGCTGATCGACGAGGCGTCCTGATCCGCTGCTACGTGGCGACGAGATCGCTCCGCCAGTTATCGCGAGCGCGATGGAGGCCCTCGAGTACCACGAGGGTGACGAGCCCGACGACAGCTCCCGCGAGCGAGACGATATCGCTGTCGACGACGCGCGATTCGTAGCCGACTCGTGACGGCGGTCGAGACCGTCGACCCGGCGGGAAGTCGCCGGCGATAGCCCCCGTTCGCGACGATCTTCGGCCGTCGTTCTTTACCGGCTGCGGTCGTGGAGTACGCCATGCACGTACGCGGCTCCCTCACGGACGACGAGATCTCGAGGTTCCTCTCCGAACGGACGATCCCGATCCGACTTGGCTGTCGAACCCCGTCGGGACACCCCTGGATGCTGTCGATGTGGTACCGGTATCGGGCGGACGGCGAAGACGGATCCGACGACTGGACCCTCGACTGTGCCACCGCCGAGGGTGCGAAGGTCGTCGGCTACCTCCGGGAAGATCCGGCGCTCTCGTTCGAGGTCTCGACGAACGACCCGCCGTACGCCGGGGTTCGCGGTCGAGGAACCGCGACGATCGAAGCCGATCCCGAAAAGGAGACGCTTCGTGACCTCCTCGACCGATACCTCGGTGGAACGGACTCCGAACTGGCCCGGAACCTGCTTCGGGAAGACCGCGAGGAGGTGACGATCTCCATCGAACCGGCGGTCGTCTACGGGTGGGACTTCTCGGACCGGACGGGGGCGGGTGGGTAACGCCCTGCGCGCTTCGACGACGCGGCCCGCTGGGATCGATCAGTCGGTCCGCGGAATCGACCTCGCACCGATCCAGAACGCGAAGGCGGCGATACCGGCGAGCACCGCGAGGTTCGCGAGCGCGGGATCGACGCCCGCGACGGTCGTGGCCTCCGCCGCCGGGTACGTCGCCGCGCGCACGCCGCGGGCGAAGTACGTCAGCGGCGAGAGGTCGACGAGCGGGCCGAACCAGCCCGGCAGCTGGTCGAGCGTGACGAACGTCTCCGAGAGGAACAACAGCGGGAGGCCGATCGCGTTGCTCGCGGCGATCGCGCCGTCCCGGGAGTCGGTGTAGCTGCCGATGGCCGCGCCGACGCCGCAAAAGCAGACGACACCGACGAGCACGTAGGGGACGAGCAGCGCCGAGAGGGTCACCTCGGCGCCGGTGAGGGCGATCACCAGGACCAGAATGAGCGCGCAGGCGATCGCGATGATGACCGCGTTGACGATCGTCTGGGCGAGCAGCCACTCGGCGCGCGAGAGCGGCGTCGTCGCCAGCTTCTCGAAGCGGTTGCCCTCCCGGTGGCGAGCCACCTCGCTGCCCATCCGCGACAGCGGCGTGAAGAGGACGACGACGGCGAGGTAGCCCGGGACGTAGTAGCCCGCCGGCTCCGCGAAGAGCCCCTCGCCCGTCGGGTCGGTACGGACGAGCGCGCCGAAGATGATCACGAGGATGGCGGGGAAGAAGAACGTGAAGAAGACGGCCGTCCGCCGGCGGACGAACGATCGCCACCCGGCGCTCGTCTCGGCGCGGACCCTGGCCAGGCGCTGGCTCGCGGATCCCACCGGATCGCTCACCGTCGCTCACCTCCCGCGGCGACGGCGTCGACGTCTCCCGCCGCCTCCGGCGAGCGCGTCGTCGCGGCGCCCTCGACGGCCCCCGCGAGTTCGAGGTAGACCGCTTCGAGCCCCGGTTCGGACCAGTCGAGGCCGGTGTACGCGATCCCCGCCTCCTCCAGCGCGGCGGCAACCGCGCCGATGTCGCGGGGTTCGACGTCCCGGACGACGAGTCGTCCCGGGCGGGCCTCGGCGGAGTACGGGACCGTCTCGATCGTTCGAGGATCGACTCCCTCACCGACGTCCTCGGCGCTCGAAGCCGTCGGCTCCCCCAGTTCGACCGTCAACCGGCTCTCGCCGGCGTGTTCGGAGACCAGCGCCTCGGGGGTCCCGGTCGCGACCATTTCGCCGTCGGCCAGCAGTCCCACCCGATCGGCGAGCCGTTCGGCCTCGGCCATGTCGTGGGTCGTCAGCAGGACCGTGGTTCCGCTCTCGGCCAGCGCCTCCACGAGCCCCCAGACCGTCCGCCGCCCCGCGGGGTCGATCCCCGTCGTTGGCTCGTCGAGGACGAGCACGTCCGGGTCGTTGACGAGCGCGGCGCCGACGCAGACGCGACGACGCTGTCCGCCCGAGAGGTTCTCGTACCAGGTGTCCGCGGCGTCGGTCAGGCCGACGTCCGCGAGGACGGTCTCCGGCCCGCGCGCCGCGGGGTAGAGGCCGGCGTAGTACGTCAGTAGTTCGCGAGCCGTCAGCCGATTCGGCGGGGAGAACGCCTGCGGGAGGACGCCGATGCGGTCGCGGTCGACCCCCGACGGGTCGACGCCCAGCAGTCGGACGTCGCCCGCGTCGGGGGCGAGGGTCCCGGTCAGCGCGCGAACGAGCGTCGTCTTCCCGGCCCCGTTGGGACCGATCAGTCCGAACACCTCGCCCGGCTCGATCGACAGCGAGACCCCGTCGAGGGCGACCGACTCTCCGTACCGCTTCGTGACGCCCTCGGCGACGACGGCCGGTTCCATGCGACCGGCTATCTCCCGGCGGCGGGTAAGGCGTTCGATTTCCTCGCCGCTCGCCGGCCGGACCCCGAATTCCGGTCGGGGCGTTTCGCACCTTCCGGCGGGACGTCCCGCGTCGCGGCTCGGTGGGATTCCGGATGGTCCCCGAGGGATTCCGGATGGTCCCCGAGGGATTCCGGATGGTCCCCGAGGGATTCCGGATGACTAGCCGGGGGATTCCGGATGACTCGCAGCGACCGACCCAGACGGTCGCAGGGCCAACCGGTTTGCCCGCCGGCGTCGTCCGTTCGACGACCCATGACCCGGCTCGGCTACACCCTCTCTAGCGAGGAGCACGGCCCCGACGAACTGATCCGGCTCGCCAGGCGCGCCGAGGAGGTCGGCTTCGACTTCGTCTCGATCTCCGATCACTTCCACCCGTGGGTTTCCGCTCAGGGCGAATCGTCGTTCGTCTGGACCACGCTGGGCGGGATCGCGGCGGTCACGGACGAGATCGACGTTGGCGTCGGCGTCACCTGCCCGACCATCCGGATCCACCCGGTGAACGTGGCCCACGCCGTCGGGACCGTCGCCGAGATGCTCGGCGATCGGTTCACCTTCGGCGTCGGCACCGGCGAGAACCTGAACGAGCACGTCGTCGGCGAGCGCTGGCCCGAACATCGGGTGCGCCTCGAGATGCTCGAAGAATCGATGGAGCTCATGCGAACACTCTGGACCGGGCAGAACACCAGCTACCGCGGCGAGCACTACACCGTCGAGAACGCGAAGCTGTTTACCGTCCCCGACGAGCAACCCGAGGTCGTCGTCAGCGCGTTCGGCACGAAGACCGCCCGCTGGGCGGCAGGTCACGGCGACGGCCTCTGGTGTTCGGGTCCCCAGGACGACGTCGTCGAGGCCTTCGAAGACGCCGGCGGCGAAGGGCCCCGGTGGACCCAGCTCCACGGCTGCTACGCAGAGAGCGAAGATGAAGCGGTCGATACCGTCCACGAACTCTGGCCGAACGGCTCGCTCCCGGGCGAGCTCGCCCAGGAGCTTCCCTCTCCCAGACACTTCGAGCAGGCCGCCCAGATGGTCGACCGCGAGGAGATCGCCGAGTCGGCGACGGTGACCGACCCCGATCCGGGGCGCTGGATCGAGAGCTACGAGACGGCGGTCGACGCGGGCTACGACCACGTCTACTTCCACCAGATAGGGCCGGAGCAGGGCGCGTTCCTCGAGTTCTTCGAGGACGAGGTGATGCCGGAACTCGGGTGAGCGCTCCCTCCCGACATCGGCGACGCGGTCGGTCCGAGCGCCAACCGTTATCCGAACCGACGTGGTGGACTTCCCCGTCGATGATCCCGCGAGACGGCGTATCCTCGCCGCGTCGTGACTGCTTGCTGGCCGCCGGTGCCGTCATCGGAGGCGTCGGTCTCTCGGGTTGTACCGACCTCCTCGAGCGAGGAGTCGACGACCCGACGAGCGGTGACGATGCGGAGTCGGGGGGCGACGATGCGAAGTCGGACGATGACGATGCGAAGTTCGACGATGACGATGCGGAGTCGGAGGGTGACGATGCGAAGTCGGACGGCGACGGTTCCGCCGGGAACGACGATGCCGACGGGGATTCGGAGTCGACTGACGCGAACGGAGACGCGGACGTCCACGACGACTACGAGACGACCGAAGTGACGGTGACGGACCCCGACGGCGACGAGCTGGGATCGGTGACGGCGGCCATCGTGGATACGCCGGACCTGCGCTACCTGGGATTGAGCGACACGGAATCGCTGCCGGAGGATCGGGGCATGCTCTTCGTCTACGAGGACGTCGACGACCGCACGTTCGTCATGCGCGAGATGGACTTCGGGATCGACATCGTCTACGCCGACGCGGACGGCGTTATCACGGAGATTCACCACGCGCCCGAGCCGGGGCCCGACGAGGACGGCGAGGACCAGCGTTATCCCGGGCGCGGGCAATACGTGCTCGAGGTGGGTTACGAGTGGACGGCCGACCGCGGCGTCGCCGAGGGAGATCGACTCGAATTCGACCTGTGACGCGATCGGTCCGGTGATTCCGCCTCGGTGCGGACGGATCGGTTCGCGAGCCGACTTCGTCGGTTTCCCCGCGGTAGTGCCACGTCGGTTTCCCCGCGGTAGTCGACCTTCCGGAGGAACAGTTCGAGCGGATCGACCGCGCCAGGGAGCGAACGGCCAGCCGTCGATCAGGTCGGAGCCGCGGGGGCGCGGCGCCTACTCGTCGCCGCGACCGAGCGGTCGCCAGGTGAGGACGGCGATCGCCGCGAGGAACGCGAGCGTCGACAGCTCGGAGGAGTTCGCGTAGACGGCAGAAGTGAGGGCCGTGCCGCCGCCCGCCACCCCCGCGAGCACCGGCGCGAGCAGCGGCCAGGCGCAGCCGATGCACGCCACGAGGCCGAAGACGCCGCCGGCGGCCGACCGCGCGGCGTCGAGTGCCGTGACGTAGACGAGGTACGCGATCGAGAGGTAGCCGACCAGCAGGTAGGGGACCAGCGCGACCTGCACGTACTCGCCCGCGTAGAACGCGGCGGGCCCGTAGCCCGGCGGGTACGCGGCCTCGAACCGGAACCCGGACGCCGGGTGGGCGATTCCGCCGAACGGATCGACGGCGTAGATCCCGGCGACGTAGCCGACCAGGAGGAAGTAGCCCGCGGCGACGGCCGCGGCCGCCCGTCGCCGACGCCGCGGCGCCTTCGGCGGGCTCGTCCGCCAGGCGGCCCAGAGGCCGACGTTTATCCAGATGAAGGGCGCGAGGTGGAAGAACCCGGGTGAGAGGTTGCGGGCGGTGAGGTAGGCCGCGAGCAGCGCGGCCTGGGCGGCCAGCAGCATTCCCCACCCGATCAGGATTTCTACGCGCGGACGGTGAACGTCGACGGACCGGCCCTGGAGTGACGCCATGCTAGAAGGCGAGGGCGTCGATCAGGATCGCCACGAGGACGGCCCCGAGGAACGCGTTCGAGGCGTGGAACGAACGGAACGCCGCCCGTTCGGTCTGCTCGAAGTGGAGGTCGACGGCGGCCCAGAGGAAGACGGCGCCGAAGACGACCACCGTCGCGGCGTACACGGCCCCGAGATCCGTCAGCCACGCCAGCCCCGTCGCGCCCACGAGCGTCGCCGCCAGGTAGTAGACGATGTGCTTTCTGGTGACGGTCTCGCCGCGGACGACCGGCAGCATCGGGAACCCCCCGCGGGCGTAGTCGTCTCGGTAGGCCAGCGCCAGGTTATAGAAGTGTGCGGGCGTCCAGAGGAAGATCAGCCCCGCGAGCGCCAGCCCGGGGAGGCCGATCTCGTTCGTCACGGCCGCCCACCCGATGAGCGCCGGCAGGGCTCCGGCGGCGCCGCCGATGACGGTGTTCTGGACGGTGTTCGGTTTCAACACCAGCGTGTAGACCACGCTGTAGAACAGGATGGCGATCAGGCCGAGGGCGGCCGCGAGCGCGTTGATCGTGAGGAAGACGCCGACCGACGCCGCCGCGAGGGCCACTCCGAACGCGAGCGCGTTCCGGACGGGGACGAGGTCGGTCGCGAGCGGCCGGTCCGCCGTGCGGTTCATCCGGCGGTCGACGTCGCGCTCGAGGACGTGGTTGAACGTCCCCGAGGCGCCGATGGCGAGCACGCCGCCGCCGAGCGTGGCGAGGACCGTCTCGATCCGCAGGTTCGGACCAGCCGCGAGCGCCATGCCCGCGGCCGCGACGAGACAGAGCAACCACATTAGCCGCGGCTTCGTCATCGAGAGGTACGCTGCGCCGGTGAGTCGCGCACGCGCCAGACGGCCGGTCGGAAGCGATCGTGTGGGTTCGGGCGCGTGATCGGCCTCGCGGGGAATCCGCGCCGGATCGGGTTCGTCGACATCGGTAGCCGCCGGCGCCTCGACGCGACGATCGATCCCGCCGTCGTCCGTTCCGGTCGCCGCCTCCAGATCCCACGCGAGCGCCAGGACGACGGCGCCGAAGATGGAAACGCCGAGAGCGAGGTGTAATCCGGGGAGGACCGCCGCGGGGCCGAGCGTGGCCGTCGCGGCGCCGATCCCAACCTGAACGGCGTACAGCGCGAGGCCGACGAGGAGGACGTACCGGACCCGCCGGCCGGTATCGCCGAGCCAGGCGACGGCCGCGGTCGCGACGACGAACCCGCCGACGACGACGGCGGCGATCCGGTGGGCCCACGCGACCGCGAGCTCGGTCTGGCTCAGCGGGTCCGTGGGCGCGCTGCAGGTCGGCCACGTCGAGCACGCCGACACGGCGTCGGTGAGCGAGGTCGTGGCGCCGAGGACGATGAGGAGGTAGACCCCAATCGCGGTCGCTGTGAGGAGTCCGGCGAACCGCTGGCGAGTCCCGATCGGCGATGGAAACGTCTCGTCCCTCACGGTCGTTATCTCTCCCTTCGGTCGACGTTACTTAGGGTTCCCGTTTTTCCGCGGGTGTAGAACGGCACGGTCGCGTTCGGGAGCGAGTCTCCCGGGTGCGTGCGGAAGCGAGTCTCTCGACCGATTGTGCGGCGTGCAGCGCTCCCGAATAGGGGGTCACATCCCCATGTCGGCGGCGGCGTCCGGAATCGGCAGCTCCGTCGGCGGAACGCCGAGCAGCTCTGCGGCGTGGTCGAGGGCCATGTCGAACCCGTAGTACCGCTCGAGCTCGTTGCCGTCGGCGGCGGGTCGGACCTTCAGCATGGCGTATCCCTCGCGGTTCTGGGCGATGGCCGCGGTGCCCGCGCGGGCCGAATCGGCGCTTCGCTCGAACTCGAGGAGCCGTTCGCTCTCCGTCTCGCGATAGGTCGCGACGATTCCGTCGGATTCGGCCCGTCGCTCGGGATCGGTCATGTGGAACGGTCGTGGTCCGCCGTACGCGAAGTTGTCGATTTCCGCGCAACCGAAGCGCCGGTTCGATCGGCGCCCGATCGCTCGCCGAACTCGCCGGGTTCTGCCCGAGCGACGGGAAACCGAAACCGCCGTGACCTCGCTTCGCGTACGCACGGCCATGACGAAGTGGCTCCAGAGCGGCCGACGGCGGGATACGTGTTACATTCTGGCCGACGAAGGCGAGCTCCGCGGCCAGGAGTTGAAATCGCGCCTCGAGTCCCACTACGACGCCCGAATCGAGCCGTCAGCGTTCTACGGCTCCCTCTCGGCCCTCGTCGAGGCCGGCCACGTCGAGGTTCGCACGGAGGGGATCTCCGACGTCTACGCCCTGACGGAGGCGGGCGAGCGTCGGCTCCGCGAGCACTACGAGTGGGTCCGGGACCGAGTCGAGTGAGTCCCAGCGTCCCGGGTGCGTGCGGAAGCGAGTGAGGACGGTGTGTCCGGCCGTTCAGGTGGCGGCGTCCCACCGTTCCCGGGCCACCGTGTCGAGGACGATCTTCGCGCCCCCGAGGACGACGGGCCCGATGAAGAGCCCGACCGCGCCGAAGACGACGAGGCCTCCGAAGATGCCGAGGACGATCGTCGCGGGATCGAACGACGCGCTCCGGCCGATCAGGGCCGGCCGGAGGTACATGTCCGAGCCGCTAACGAACATCCCGTAGACGACGAGGGCGCTAGCGGCGAGGGGTCGATCCGCCGCCAGCAGGTAGAGCGAGACGGGCACCCAGACGCCGAACGCGCCGACCAGCGGCAGCAAGGCGAGGACGAACGTCGCCACGGTCAGGAACGCCACCGCGGGAACGCCGAGGACGGAGAGGCCCGCGCCCAGCAGAACCGCCTGTATCGCGGCGACGACCACGTTACCGACGACCGACGCCCACATCAATCGATCGAGCTCCGCGAGGAGCTCCGTCTGGACCGCGGGTCTCAGCGGCGTCACCCGACACACCCAGGCCACGAGACGCTCGCCGTCGCGCAGCAGCGAGAAGAGGACGAACAGCGTCACCGTGAGGCCGATGAGCAGCTCCGGGATCCCCCCGACGATTCCGACCGCGCCGGTCGCGAGTCCCTGGAGCCCCGTCGCGATCGGCTCCTGGTAGGCCGCGTACAGGTCTTCGAGCTCCACGCCGTAACCGACGTCCGCCAGTCGCCCCTCGATGGCGTCGGGTCCGATCGTTCCCTCCTGGATCGCCGCGACGACCTGTAGCGCCTCGCGGATCGCGATCGAGAGCAGGTAGAGTATCGGCAGCAAGATCACCAGTATCGCCACGAGCACCAGCGCGAACGCGGCGACGGTCGAACTGACGTACCGCTCGAGCAGCCGCTGGCCCGGGTACAGGATGTAGGCCAGGATCACGGCCAGCAGAACGTAGTTGAGGTAGGGGGCCACGACGAGCGCGGCGATGGCGACGCTGCCCGCGGCGAGCGCCAGCAGCCCGGGTCGGTCGGCGTACCAGGGGGCACCGGCTCGGTCCGACATACTCGACGGGTACGAGGCCGATCACGAAAACGTACGGATTCGCTCGCGGATACCGAGATCGGTTCGAGCCCCGTCGATCCGGGCGACGGAGCGGGCGGACGTCTCGGTCGACGGCCGGGAACCGTCGTCTACTTGAAGCGGAACGTGGCGGACGCGCCGCCGGTTCGTTTGCTCACCGGTTTCGGCAGCACTCCGTCGAGGTCGAAGGCCATCTTGTTCCGGACGAGATCCGACAGCAGCGGGACGTCGTCGAAGTGAAGCAACTTCGCGATCGCGAGCTTGTTGCCCTCGTTGGCCTTGCGGAGGGTGTCTTCGTCGCACCGGCGGAGGTCGCGCATCAGCCGGTCGTAGCGCTCGTTCGGGGCGAGGTACAGTAGTTCGGTCATCAGCAGCCGGTTTCGGTGGTTCGGCGCGACGTCCCGGTGCCAGAGGCGGTCGTACAGCGCCATCTGCTCGGCGCTGGTGTCGGTCATGCCGTTCTCGAGGCAGGCTTCGACGGTGATCGCGGCCGCGCGAGCGGATTTCATGCCCTTGTGGATCCCCTCTCCCCAGACCGGGTCGATCGACGGAACGGTGTCCCCGATCGCCATGAAGCGGTCGGTCGAGAGCCGTCCCGGCATCTGGATGTGTGCGGAACCGCGGTGCTGGACACCCTCCTTGCGCTCGGCGTCGGCGAAGCGGGGGTCGTTCTCCACCCAGTACGAGAGGTAGTCGTCGATGCTGAAGTCCTCGCGCGCGTAGTCGCGGTGACTCTCGTTCTGGATGTAGCAGAGGCCGACCTTCGCCTCGTCGCCGCCGGTGTGGAAGATCCAGGAGTAGCCACCCGGCGCGAGGTCGTGATCGAGTCGCAGCATCATCGCGTCGGTGAGGTCGCCGTAGTCGGAGTGGTCGAGGTCGAGGCCGGTGAACTCGTACTCGATGCCGATCGCGTGGTTCTCGCGCTTGAGGTCGCTCACGCCCAGCGCTTTCGCCAGCGGCGCGCTCGGCCCCGTCGCGTCGACCGTGATCTCGCCCCTGACCTCCTCGCCGCCGTTGTACTCGACGCCGACGATCTCGCCGTCCTCCATCACGGGGCCGGTCACGCGCGCGTCGAAGCGGTACTCGGCACCCTCCTCGCGACCCGCCTCGACGAGCCAGCGCTTGAAGTCGGCGAACTCCAGGACTGCGCCGGGGTGATGGCGCGTATAGTGGTTGTTCGGGGACTCCAGGACGACCTTGTCGGTGAAGTTCATCACCACGTCGTCGGGCACGCCGAACGAGGTTATCATCGACGGGAACGTACCCGCGGTCGACTTGTTGCTGGTCTTCGGGAAGACGTCCTCTGATTCCGTCTCGAGGACGACCACGTCGTAGCCTCTGGTCGCCAGGTCACGCGCACACTGGGCACCCGCCGGCCCCGCGCCAGCGATGACCACGTCGTAGGTCTCGGTCATTGAACCGGTGTAGTTTCGGGAACGTTATGAGTGTTGATGTATGCGATCGCGTTTCGACCGAATTCGACGGTCAGATTCCTCCGTTCGAACGGACGTACGCCGTCGTTCGGCTTATCACTTGAGCAGGCGTTCGTCGAACGCGCCACCAGTCGACGGTCACCCGCTGGATCACCGGTCGACGCTCCCTCGCCGGATCACGGTAGGTTCGCGACCGGTCTCGCGACCCGTCACTCGAGCAATCGATCGCCGATCGTGTTCCGCAGGACTTCGCTGGTGCCCTCGTAGATCTCGTTGAGCTTCGCGTCGCGGTAGAACCGCTCGGCGGGGAAGTCCGTCGTGTAGCCGTAGCCGCCGTGGATCTGGATCCCCTCGTTGGCCACCTCGCGCGAGACCTCGCTCGCGTAGAGTTTCGCCTGTGCGGCCTCCGTGATGTAGTCTTCCCCGCGGATCTTGTTGTCGGCGGCTCTGTGCATCAGGAGCTTCGCGGCCTGGATCTCGGTGTCCATGTCCGCGAGCTTGTGCTTGATCGCCTGGAACTCGCCGATGGGCTGGCCGAACTGTTCTCGCTCTTTGGCGTAGTCGCGGGCGGCCTCGAACGCGGCTCGGGCGATGCCAACGCCGCGGGCGGCGATGGTGATCCGGCCGCCGTTAAGCGTCTTCAGCGCCTGGACGAAGCCGCGACCCTCCTCGCCGAGCCGGCGATCTTCGGGGATACGGAGGTCGGAAAACCGGAGTTCGGCAGTCGGACAGCCCTTGTCGCCGAGTTTGTGCTCGGTCCCCTCGACCGAGAAGCCGTCGTCCTCCCCGGGACGCACGACGAACGAGGAGATGCCGCGGTTGCCGGCCTCGGGGTCGGTCTTCGCGAAGACGATCACGGTCTCGGCGACCGAGCCGTTCGAGATCCAGAGCTTGTTTCCGTTCAGGACGTACTCGTCCCCGTCGCGCTCGGCGCGGGTGTCCATCGCGGGGACGTCGCTGCCGGCCTGGGGCTCCGAAAGAGCGAACGCGCCGACGTCCGTCCCCTCGGCCACCGGCGTCAGGTAGGTCTCCTTCTGGCTCTCGTCGCCGAACTCGTAGAGCATGTTCCCCGCCAGCGAGGTGTGGGCCGCGACGACGGTGCCGAGCCCGCCGGAACCCCGGGAGATCTCCTCCAGGCCGATCGCGTACGAGTGATAGTCGAGGCCGGCGCCGCCGTACTCCTCCGGGAACGGCATCCCCATCAGTCCGAGTTCGCCCATCTCGGCGACCAGGTCGCGGGGGAACTCGTCCTCGCGATCGATCTCGTCGGCGACGGGCACCACCTCCTCGTCGACGAATTCGGCGACCATCTCCCGAATCTGGCGCTGTTCGGGCGAGAGCGTGAAATCCATGCGCGGAAGAACGGTCGGTCGACCCTTTACTGTTCGCATTCGGAGACGTCTCCCGCCGCGGCGCCCCCTCGCTACCGTCGGCCGCGCCTTTTTTGTATCGGCCGCCGTACCC
This sequence comes from Halovivax sp., assembly GCA_007119345.1. Lineage (GTDB taxonomy): Archaea > Halobacteriota > Halobacteria > Halobacteriales > Natrialbaceae > Halovivax. The sequence continues at coordinate 54,423 of SKPV01000010.1, read as the reverse complement.
CCGGGTACTGGATGATGCCCTCGGAACCGACCGGCCCCCGCTCGGCCGACCTCGACTGGTGCCGGTCGGCGATGGCCGACGTGTCGCGCACCTTCGCGATCACGGTCGATCGTCTCGCCGAACCGATGGCGAGTCACGTCTGCGTCGGCTACCTCTGCTGTCGCGTCGCCGATACGATCGAGGACGCCGGCCACCTCTCGCTTTCTGAGCGCGCGGCCGCGCTAGCGCGCTACGACAGGGTCCTCGATCCGACGGACGGCTACGACGGTGCGGACTTTCTGACCGCGGTTTCTCCCCTGATTCCGACCGACCCCGACGGGAAGCGATCGCCCGACTGGGTTTCGGTGGCCGAGAGTCCGCGGGTGATCCGAACGTTCGAAGCGCTCGCCCGGGAACCGCGCGAGCGGATGCGGCCGCCGATTCGGGAACTCGTCGGCGGGATGGCGATGTTCGCGGATCGGTACGCGGACGACGGTTCCGTCAGGCTCCGCACGATCGCGGAGTTAGAAGAGTACTGCTGGTACGTCGCCGGGACCGTCGGCACGCTCGTGACCGAGCTGGTGACCCGCGACGTCGAGGAGTGGAGGGCGCGCGCACTCGCGGCGAACGCGCGCTCGTTCTCCATGCTCCTCCAGCTCGTCAACGTCGCGAAAGACGCCGCGTCCGATTACCGCGACAGGGGCGACGTCTACCTCCCGGCGGCGTGGCTCGCCGACGAAGGGATCGACCCGTCGGACATCGCCGCGGAGTCGAACCGCCTCGCCGTGGCGCGGGTCGTGCGCCGACTGGCCGACCACGCCGCCGACTACCTGGACGACGCCCAGCGGTACCTGGAACTGCTTCCCGAGCGTCACGGTAACCGGCTCGCGGCGTGGGCGATTCCGTACCTCCTGGCGGTCGGGACGATCCGCGAGCTGCGCCGCCGGCCGTCGGACGGAGTGCGCGACGGCGACCTCAAGGTCTCCCGGGAGGAGGTGTACGCGCTCATCCGGCGGTTCGACGAGGGCGTCGACCGGGCGGAGCTCGCCGACCTCCGCGCGGAGATGGCCGAACATCCGCTCCACCGCTGACCCGGCCGTTGGAGCGTCGACGGACGGTGGATGGCCCGACTCGACTCTCGAGCGCCCCGACCTCGGCCAACACGATCGAGACGCGTGCACAATCTGTCGCCCGCGCCGACCCGTCGAGTCGGTCGATGATCTCCGGGGACGTGAGCTCGAGTCGTGGGTCTATGATCTCCGGGGACGTGAGCTCGAGTCGTCGGTCGCCGAGTTCGGCACGGACGTCCCACTCGGCGGAATCTTTCATTTAGCGGTCGTGGATCTCGCGCCGTGATTCGCCGTCCGTGGCCGGTACGAGGCGTTCCGTGCGCGCGAGAACGGTATCGTCGCTCTCGACCGTCACCCCTAGCGTGACGGCCTCGGTCGACTCGTTGACGATCTCGAAGTGCCAGAACCGGCGGTTTTGGTGCCTCTCGTAGCGAGTCACGGCGTGGCCGCCGGCGAGGAGTGCCCCGGCGCTCCAGAGGACCCCGGCGACGATCTTGTATCGGTGATAGCGGAGGCGCACTGCTGGCGGACCGCCGAAATTGGCAAATAATCTATCACTCTACGTCCGGTCTGTGCCTCAATCGTGCTCGTAGAAGCCTTCGCCCGACTTCTTGCCGAGGTCGCCCGCCTCGACCTTCCGCTTGAGGAGGTAGGCGGGTTTGTACCGGTCGCCGAGCTCCTCGTGGAGCGTTTCGGAGGCGTGCAGACAGACGTCGAGTCCGATGTGGTCGGCCAGCGTGAGCGGGCCCATGGGGACGTTGGTCCCGAGCGTCATGCCGCGGTCGATGTCTTCCTTCGAGGCGACGCCTTCGTCGTATGCGCGGATTCCCTCGTTGATCCAGGGCATCAGGATCCGGTTGGTGACGAAGCCCGGCTTGTCGTCGGACTCCCAGGTGGTCTTGCCCAGCTCCTCGGCGAGGTCGTGGGCGAGCGCGACGACGTCGTCGGTCGTCTTCTCGCCGACGACGACCTCGACGCCCTCCATGATCGGGACCGGATTCATGAAGTGGAGGCCGACGACCCGCTCGGGACGGTCGAGGGGCGCGGCGATCGAGGTGATCGAGAGGGTGCTCGTGTTCGTCGCGAGGAGGACGTCGTCGTCACAGACGCGCTCGAGCTCCTGGAACACGTCCTTCTTCACGTCCAGGTTTTCGATCACCGCCTCGACGACCGCGTCGCAGTCGGCGAGGTCGTCGTAGTCGGTCGTGCCCGCGATCCGCTCGCGGATCGTCGCGGGATCGTCCTCCAGCGCGTCCTTCCCGGCGAATCGGTCGAGGCTGTCCTCGATCGAGTCGAAGCCGGACTCGACGAACGACTCCTCGACGTCCCGCATGACGACGTCGTAGCCGGCGGTGGCGGCGACCTGGGCGATGCCGGCGCCCATCGTGCCTGCGCCGACGACGCCGATCGTGTCGATATCGTCTCGTACCATGCGTCGGAGTTTCCGTGAGAGCGTCGTTAAGGTGGCGATCCGTGACGGATCGGTCGAGCGGGTTCGGGTTCCGTGACGCGGACTATGCGACGGCGTGAAATGCGTGTCGCGAAAAGCCGTCTCACGATTCTCGGAATCGGTACCGGGAGGGCAACGTTCAAGACGGCCGACTTCCACCTTCAGATAACTCAGGGTGATGGCGTGAGCGAGAAAGACGTCGTCGAAGAGGTGGGACAACCGGTCCGCGAGCTCGACTCGGACGAGCTGTCGGCCCTCGAGGAGGCCGAGGTGGATGCGGCGACCCTCGAGGACGCCGGGATCGACCCGGCGGGCGTCGTCGAGAAGGATTACTCCTACCGGATGCTGCTCGACGACGGGCTGGAGGAGTCCGTGGCCGACCGACTCAGGCGCCGATTCTCGCTGCCGTGGTCGTTCGACGCGGACGGCGATCTCGACCGCCGGTCGGCGACGGTCGCCGGTCTCGGCGACGCCGAGCGGGAGTGGATCGCCGCCAGCGCCGGCGAAGACTGGCAAGGCTTCGAGGCCGCTCGCGAACGTTCGAGCACGATCGGGCGAGACGAACCCGATGAGCGACCGTACCCGAAACCGACGCCGGTGACGGCCGTGACGGGCGTCAGCCGAGCGAACGCCGACCGACTCGCGGAGGCGGGGGTCGGTTCCGCAGAGCGGTTGGCGACGATCCACGCCGGCGAAGTCGCGTCGGTCCTCGATCTGAACGTCCTGCACGTCCGTACGTGGCGACACAACGCGCGCGAGCTCGTCGACGACTGAGTTGCCCTCGCTCGGTTCCGGCGACTACGTTTCCTTCACTCGGCTCCGACGTCTGAGCCGCCCTCACTCGGCTCCGACGACTGAGTTGCCCGTGCGTCTAGGAGAACCCGTCGCCCGCGTCGGCACGGATGCGGCGGTCGATCGGAACCGTCCCGGACCGACGACGATTAGTCGACGCGTCCGTGTCGTCTCACCATGATCACGCTCACGTCCGATTTCGGGTCGCCGTACCCCGCGGCGATGAAGGGCGTCATCCTGCAGCGGACGGACGCGAGGCTCGTCGACGTCGCGCACGACCTGCCTCGACAGGACGTTCGGGCGGCAGCCTTCTGGCTGCGGGAGGTGCTTCCGCACTTTCCGCCGGCGGTCCACCTCGTCGTGGTGGATCCGGGCGTCGGGACGGACCGCGACGCCCTGGTGGGCCGGTCGGGCGAGCACGTCCTCGTGGGGCCCGACAACGGGGTGTTGGGACCGGTGGGACGTTCGCTGTCCGGTGACGGTCCGGTCGAGTGGTTCGTCGTCGACGACGCCGACGCCGAGAGCGCGACGTTCCACGGCCGGGACGTCTTCGCGCCGACCGCGGCGCTCGTCCACGACGCCGATCGTGACGAGCTCGGGAACCTCGATCGGCTGACGCCGGCGGAAGAGCCGGTCGAATTGCGGCTCCCGAAGGCGGACGTCAGCGAGGACCGGGCTCGCGGGGAGGTACTGGTCGTCGACGCCTTCGGAAACGTGATCACGAACGTGCCGGGCTCGTTTCTCGCGGACCGCGAACGTGTTCGCGTCGACGGCGCGCGGGTCCCGGTCGGAGAGACGTTCGCGGCGGTCGAACCGGGCGAACGAGTGGTGGTGGTCGGCAGCCACGGCAACGTCGAACTCGCCGCCAACCGGGGACGAGGCGACGACGCGTTCGGCCTGGTCGCGGGAGATCCCGTGGTCTTCGAGGGACGCTGATCAATCGAACCGACCGGTCTCGGACGCGGGGTCGACCAGGACGTAGCCGTCGCCGCTCGCGGTAATCGTACGCTCCGCGTCGGCGAATGCGAGCAAACGCGGTCGTCGGCCTCCGACCGGCGTACACGGTGTGCTACCAGCGATTCCAGAGCGTCCGGATCGATCGTCGACGCGAGCGATTCCAGTCGGAACGGTTCGTCGCCGACGGCTGCCGCGACCGTCACCACGATCGTCGGCACCACCGCATCGTCGGTCGACGGTCCCCTCGGGTGTGGTACGTTCCCGTTTCGAAGGTAAGTATCCCGTTTCGAAGGTCAGTATCCCGTTTCGAGATTCAACATCGCCGCCCTGACGCCGGCGGTTTCGATTCGCCGCGTCCGGTCTCGCGTCCACTCGTTCGTCATCCCGGGACATATTGACACGTGTGAACAAATGGTACCGGTGACCGTCGGGGCTCCCCGGCGCGGCGAGCGGCTTCGGCGAGGTCGACCGCTCGAAACCGGGACGGTTCGGGAGGAACGGTGACGGACGGATCCGTCCTACTCGGCGGCGATGACGTCGTCGATGCGGGCGATCATCGTCGCGGCCTCGGCCGCGCTCTCGATCGCTTCGCGCTTGACGTCGGCGGGGTCGACGACGCCGAAGTCGACGGGATCGTCGATGGTGACGGTCTCGCCGTCGGTGATCAGACCGGCGCGACCCTCGGCCTCGTGGGCGGCGCGCAGGTCGACGAGCGCGTCGATCGGGTCGCGGCCGGTGTTTGCGGCGAGCGTGCGCGGGACGACGTCGATCGCGTCGGCGAAGGCGGTGACCGCGAGCTGCTTGCGGCCCTCGATGCCGGCGGCCTCGGCGCGGATCTTGTCCGCGATGGCGATCTCGCTGGCGCCGGCGCCGGGGACGACTTCGCCGGAGTCGCGGGCCGTGGCGACGACGTCCAGGGCGTCGCCGACCGCGCGCTCGAGTTCGTCGACGACGTGGTCGGTGCCGCCGCGGACGAAGACGGTGACGGCTTCGGCGGCCGCGCCGCCCTCGACGAACGCGAGTTCGTCGTCGCCGAAGGTATCGGTCCGCACGCGGTCGGCGTGACCGAAGTCGTCCGCGGTCAGGTCGGCGAGCGCGCCGACGCGCTTCGCCCCGGTCGCGGACGCGATCTTGCGGGCGTCCTTCTTCTTCAGGTCCGCGAAGACGAGGACGCCCTCGTTAGCGAGGAACGACGCGACGCGGTCGTCGACGTCGGCGGTGGTGAAGACGACGTCGGCGCCGGAGTCGACGATCTCCTCGGCGTAGCCCCGAAGCTCCTGCTCTTCGTGGTCGAGGGCGGCGTTGAGCTGGTCGATCGAGTCGATCGAGTACTCGGCGTCGATCTCGCCGGTGCGGACCTCGAGGGCGACGTCGAGAATCGCGATGTCCGCGTCCTCGACGGTCGACGGCATGGCCTCGTGGGCTGGCTCCTCGTCGATGACGATACCCTCGATCAGGTCGGTCGCGCTGGTGGAGGCGCCGATCTGCGTGTAGAGGGAGACGTCGTCCCGGCGCACGCCGTCGTCGTCGGCGACGTGGTCGATCGCCCTGACGACGGTCTCGGCGAGCTGGGCGGGGGTGAGACCGCCGGTGCCCTTCCCGGTCATGCTGGATTCTGCGACCTGACGGAGGAGCTCCTCGTCGACGTCAGCCTCGAGCACTTGCTCGTCGATCGCTTCGAGGGCGATGCGGGCGGCCTCGTGGTAGCCTTCGACGATCGTCGTCGCGTGGACGTCCTGATCGAGCAGGTCCTCGGCTTCGGCCAGAAGGTTCCCCGCGATGACCGCCGCCGTCGTCGTACCGTCGCCGACTTCTTCCTCCTGGGTGTCGGCGACCTCGACGATCATCTGGGCGGCGGGGTGCTCGATGTCCATCTCGTTGAGGATGGTCGCGCCGTCGTTGGTGATGACGACCTCGCCGCTGGAGTCGACGAGCATCTTGTCCATCCCGCGGGGACCGAGCGTCGTCCGTACGGCTTCGGCGACGGCCTTCCCGGCCATGATGTTCGACGACTGGGCGTCTCGGCCCTCGGTCCGCTGACTGTCCTCGCTGAGGATGAACATCGGCTGTCCACCCATGCGTCGCTGTTGTGCCATGATTGAATCCTCAGTAGATGTATCACCAGCACTTCTATATAACTGTTTCCCTAGGCGTTCGCTCCGTCTGGCGATTGCTAACCGTTAACGCACCGGGACGACCCCCTGCGGGCCCGACCGCCGGCGCTCGCTTCCGCATCGATCGCTGCGATTCCCGACGGTCGGTCGCTCGTCTCGGTGGCCATCCGCGGTCTCGAGTGACCCGTCCACGATCGATCGCCGACTCCCGATTCGCCGGCGCCTTCGCCGCCCGTCGGAGCGGACCCGCGGGCGGCGTCTATCGGGACGAGGCCGGTAGCACAATATGGGTCCGGTCGCTACGGGTGCACAGATGCTGGAGCTGGAACACGGGTTTCGGGTGGTGGACGTCAACGCGCGGTTGACGCCCGAAGAGGGGCCGGGAATCCGGGATCGCGGTCACCCGATCTCGCCCGAACGCCTCGAGCGGGAGATGCACCAGGCCGGGATCGTTCGCGCGGTCGTCAGCCCGGACCCCCTCCGGGAGACGAGCCACTTGCAGGCGAACAACGGCGTGGCGAGGCTGAGCGTCGACCGGCCGTTCGTCGCCTTCGCGCGCATAAACGGCCCGCGGTCGCTGGCAACCGGCCGCGCGAGCCGCGTTCGCAACGCCGTCTCTCGACGACGGGAGTGGCACACGACGCCGGCCGACGTCGAGCAATACGCCTACGACGACCGGTTTCACGGGTTCACGCTGGATCCCGCGATCGACGGCCTCCCCGACGAGGACGTGCTCGTCGCGCTCGAGGACGTCGACCTCCCGGTCATCGTCAGCGGCGGAGTCGACGCGCCCCCGTCCGTTCTGGCGGAGACCGTTCTCGAGCGTTCGTTTCCGGTCGTCGTGGGCCACTTCGGCGGCCACCCGCTGAACCGCGACCACATGGACGAGATGATCGACCTGCTCGAACGCTTCGACGACTGTTACCTCGACACCAGCTTCGTCCGGTACCGGGAACAACTCGAGCGCGCGCTGCTGGAGCATCCGGATCGCGTGTTCTTCGGGAGCGGGGCGCCCGCGAGTCACCCGAACGTCGCGGTCATGGAGATCCTCACCCTCGACGTCTCGGAAGACAAACTCTGGCGGGCGTTCTCGAAGAACGCCTGCCGCGTCATCGATGCGTTGGCCCGCGATTCGACGTGACCCGCACGAACCCGCGGGGGCGAACGCCGGCTCGCCGACGAATCGCTCCGGTCGTGCGTCCGGGAAATTCGTCGGTCGTTTCCCCGACGCAGGGGACTAAGTACCGGTAGCTGGAACGCATTCCCATGCAAACGGTCGGTAGCGGCCTGGCCAAGATCGATCGCGAGGGTCGACGGGCTGACGTCTACCTGTCGCGGCCGGGGAAACGAAACGCGATGACCGTCGACCTCATGAAGGACCTGACCGAGGCCTTCCGTCGACTCGACGCCGACGACGACATCTGGGCGATCACGCTGCTCGGCGAGGGGCCGGTGTTCTCCGCGGGGATGGACCTGGAGATGATGCGTAAACGGGTCGAGTCGACGAGTTTCGACGACGAGGCGTTCCCGACGCTGCTGTCGTCGATCGAGCGAGCGCGCCAGCCGGTCGTCGCCGGCATCAAGGGGGCGGCGCCGGCCGGCGCGTTCGAACTGACGCTACCGTGTGACCTCCGCGTCATCGGGAGCGACGCGAAGTACGGTCTGCTCGAGACCAGCCTCGGGACCTTTCCCCACGGCGGCGGGACCCAACGACTTCCGCGGTTGATCGGGCTATCGAAGGCCAAAGAACTCGTCCTGACCGCGGACTACGTCGATCCGGAGGAGGCCCACCGTATCGGTCTCGTCCACGAGGTCTGCGATCCCGAGGCGGTCGACGACCGGACGCGAGCCCTCGCCGATCGGCTCTGCGAGAACGCCCCGCTCGGGCTCCGAAACGGAAAGCGGGCGTTGAACGCGGCGCTCGACACGCCGCTGGAACGCGGGCTAGAGTACGAGCGGACGCTCGGACTGGAACTCGACGATACCGCCGATTACCGGGAGGGATTCGAGGCGCGACTCGAGGACCGTGATCCGGAGTTCGGCGGCGAGTGATCGATTCCGTCCGACGAATCGTCGATAACCGGGCTCGATCCGCCCGAGGTACCGTCCGCCGGCTTCCGTACCGCGAGCGTCCGTCAGCGGCGGTCGTATACCTGCACCGCCCGATCGTGCCGGCTCGAGACCCCGTTCGGATTCTTCCGACTCGACCGGTCTCGGTACCGGGCGACGACGCCATCTTTCAATCCGCCCAGCGAGTTGACGGCGACGTCGACGCCGTTGGCGAACCAGCTCGTCGGGGTCGTCCGGCCGCTGAGCAGCCCACGGGCGTCGCCGAGGCCGTCCGATAGGGCGCTGCCCGCGCTCCGGGCGAGCACGCTCGGGCGGGGGCCGTAGTTCTTCGCGAGTCGATAATTCAGCGATCGATACCGCCCGCCCCACTCGGGGTCGGCGCTCCCGCCGTCGGTGCCGACCTCGGATCGAACGGCCATGGCGCCGCTCCAGGTCACGTCGAAATCGAGTGCGGCGACCCGATGGGCGCAGTCGTCGGTGCTACCGGTCTCGAGGTACTCGTCGAACCCGTCGAGCGCCTCGATGACGTTCCGGTCGAACGCGACGTTGTCGCCCGCGAAGGTGGTGACCGATCGCCCGGCGATCCGCCGCGGTTCGGTCTCGGCGTCGCCCGACGGATGGTGTTTGACCGGGCCCGTCACGACGTCGGCGTCGGCCTCGACGGCGGCCTCGACCGCGTCGTACCAGGTGGGTTCGACCGCGTACTCGTCGCCGAGGAAGGCGATCGTCTCGCCCGTGGCGACCTCGATACCGGCGTTCCGGGAGACGCTCCGGTAGCGGTCGGAGATCTCGACCAGCACGTCAACCTCCGCTCGCTCCCGGACGGCGCCCGTCGTTCCGTCCGAGGACGGACCGTTGACCACGATCGTCTCCGTTTCGGACGGGAGTTGCTCGGCCAGCGCGTCGAGACAAGGCAGGAGTCGCTCCCGGTCGTTGAGCGTCGAGACCACCACCGAGAGCTTCATGTGCCGGAGTGTCGGCACGGAGCCGTATAAATTCGCCGTCCTTCCGTCACACTGCGTGTTCGTTGACACGACCCGCGGAGCGTCACTCGACCTGAGCGTTCCAGTACGAGACGGACGCGAGGTGATCGACCGCCGGGAGGCCGCCGACGGCCCGATCGACGCTGCGAAGCGGCGCCGCCAACGGGTTCGGCGTGATCCGATAGAGGCCGTACGGGAGCAGGAAGTCGTCTTCGACGTCGACGAGGGTCAGATCGGTCTTGGCGAGCAGAACCGACACCTCGCTCTTCGAGTACAACCGCGATCCCATCGGGAGCGCCCAGTTGTAGACGCTCCGCGTCGAGAACCGATTGAACGTATCGAAGACGATCCGTTCGCGGGCGACGCGTCGCATCTCCCGCAGGAACGACTCCGGATCGTCCGCCAGGTGGAAAAAGCGCATCGCGACGACGGTGTCGAAGTGATCGTCCGGAAACGGCAGCCGAGCGGCGTCGCCTCGAATGAACTCGAGGCGGTCTGAAACGCCGGCCCGACGGGCCTTCTCCCGGCCCCGCTGGAGCATGGCGGCCGAGATGTCGAGGCCGACGACGTCCGCTCCCTGCTCGGCGAGCATCACGGTGAATCGTCCGGTACCGCAGGCGATTTCCAGAACGCGTCGGTCGTCGACCGGCGATATGGCGTCGAGGACGGCCGCTTTCTCCCGGCGATCGATCAATTGTCCACCGCGAGAGAACCGCTTGTCGTCGTACTCGGCGGCGACGTCGTCGGCCTGATACCACTCCTGTCCCTTCACGCTACCCGATTGTACTTTCCCCCGGGGATAAAACAATACTGGACTCGAACGGCGTCCGCTCGTTCGAAACCGCCCTCGATAGGCGATCGACCGGAAGATGTCGTTGGTACCGTCGGTCCGGCCGAACGATATACGCAGGGATAGTCGAACGATGTCTCCGGGGACGGTCGAACGCTGTCTTCGGGGACGGTCGAACGATGCCCGCAGGGACGGTCGAACGACGATCGCGAGCCCCGACCCTCAATTTCCGACGACGCTGTCGGGCCGAATTCGAATGACGACGCGAGGGCCCCGCTCCTCGCCGTGGTGGGGATACTCCTCGACGTCCATGTACCGCCGCGCGAGCTCGTCGATGTGCTCGACGGCGCGGTCTTCGGTCACTTCGTGAACTTCGCCTCGGATGGACAGGTATCGGTACGGATCGGACGGATCGGTGATCGACAGGCCAACCCGGGGGTCCGCGCGGACGTTCCGCTCTTTCTGTCGACCGCGCGCCGTATTGACCAGTACGAACCCGTCCTCGTCCGCGTCGATCCACACCGGCGTGACCTGGGGCGTTCCGTCGGGCATCAGCGTCGCGAAGTGGGCGATCGTCTCGCGCTCGAAGAGGTCCCGGTATTCGTCGGGGATGGATTCCATGCGCCCTCTCTGCTCGCGATACGGTTATCCGCTCTGGTACGTCGCGACACGGTTATCCGCTCTGGTACGTCGCGACACGGTTATCCGCTCTGGTACGTCGCGACACGGTTATCCACGCCGGACACGTCGCGATACGGTTATCCGCTCCGGTACGACGGGAGTGCGGAACCGACCGTCTCGTCCGTCGATCGTTCGATCACCGCACGGCCGTGACCGAGTGAGATAATATGCCATTATATTCCTTCTATTAACTGGATTGTTTGTACGCCCATATAGGGAAGCTTTACCACCTTCGTCCGCCCCGTGGCATGCATGAGCACGAGTACCACCGACGAACCGTCCGCGCTCCCCGAGGAACCCCTCTCGGAAGCCGAGTACCGCGACCGCCTGCGCGACTTACCGCCCAGCGCGAAGCTGGTCGCCAAGGTGCTCGAATCCGACTCCCCGCTCTCGCAGGGACAGCTGGCCGAGGAGTCGCTCCTGCCCGACCGGACGGTCCGGTACGCGTTGAACCGCCTCCAGGAGGTCGACCTCGTCGGTTCGCGCTACAGCTTCCGCGACGCGCGCAAGCAGGTGTACTTCCTCAATCACTGATCGCGAGACGACACGCACTTTTTCCATCGGCGGATTGATCCGACATGGACGTCGTCAGACGCGCGCTGTCGACGGAGACGAGCGCTCCCCACGGCACCACGAACGCGTACGTCGTCGGTCGAGATCCGGCGCTGCTCGTCGACCCCGCCGCGCGAACGGACCAGCTAGACGAACTCGTTAGGGCCAGGGGCGTCGAACACATCCTCGTTACCCACACTCACCCCGACCACGTCGGCGCCGTGGCCGCCTACCGCGACGAGCTGGACGCGACGTGCTGGGCGCTTCGGAGCCACACCGACCGGTTCGAAGCGGCGACCGGGTTCGAACCGGACGACGCGTTCGGCGACGGCGATCGGCTCGAACTCGGGACCGGACGGGTACGGATCCTGGCGCTCCCCGGTCACGCCCCCGACCACCTCGGGGTGGACGTCGGCGGCGGTCCGGTCTGCTGTGGCGACTGTGCGGTTCGGGAGGGGAGCGTCGTCGTCGGCGGTCCGAACGCCGACATGCGCGCGTACCTGAACGCGCTCCGTCGCCTTCGCTCGCTGGACCCGCCGACTCTGCTGCCCGGCCACGGGCCGCCGATCGAGCGGCCGGCCGCGGTTCTCGACCGACTTATCGAACACCGTGAGCGTCGCGAACGCCGCGTCTACGAGGCGGTCGCGAGCGGCGCCCGCGCCCCGGACGAGATCGTCGATCGCGCCTACGAGAAGGATCTCTCGGGCGTCGAGGATCTCGCCCGGGCGACGGTGATCGCCCACCTCCGGAAGCTGGCCGCGGACGACCGGATCGAGTGGGACGGCGAGCGCGCTCGTCCGCGGTGACCGTCCGGATCGGTACGCTCCAGTTCGGGCCGAGAGCGGCGGGCTTTTCACCGCGGAGGCGTAGGACGATTCGTGAAGTCCCTCGAGGCGGAACTCGAACGCGCACGCGCGCTCGATCCGACCGATCTCGCCGACGCGATCGAGTCGATCGGATTCGAGTGCACGCGCTGCGGTGCGTGCTGTCGGGCCGATCCGGGATGCGGTGGCGGGGACGACGCGATCGAGTCGACCGAGCGACCGGATCGTGAGGATCACACCGCGACTGTCTTTCCGGACGAGGTTCGACGCCTCCGCGATGCGAGCGGGTCGGACGATTGGCGGGACGTCGCCCGACCGATGCCGTACGGACTGGCGTCGGACGAGGACGAAACTGTCGAGGGAGAGACGTTCGAGTGGGCCCTCCAGACGGACGCGTGCGGCGACTGCGTCTTCTACGAGGAGCGCGCCGGTACCGGCGCCTGCACGGTCCACCCCGACCGTCCGCTCATCTGTCGAACCTATCCGTTCAGCGTCGCCCTCGACGGGACGAGTCAACCCATGGGCGACGCGGTGGACGAAGCTGGGGTCGTCCGGGCTCACGAGTGTGAGGGATTGGGACGGGAGATTTCGCGGCTCAACGCCGAGTCGCTGGCCGAAACGCTGAAAGAACGGGCCGTCCGCGAACTCGCGGAGGCGATCGCGGTCAGAGACGCGTACGAGCCGGTCGAGCGTTCGCCCGGCGAGATCGTCGTCCACGACTCCGAGGGCGCGAAGCGACCCGACGGCACCGCCCGGGGGTCGGGCGCCGACCGGTCCGGTGACGGCGAGTGAGCCGCGACGTGGGCGGTTGATCAGTCTCGGACCGGTCCGGTGACGGCGAGTGAGCCTCGACGAGAGCGGACCGTCGGTCTCGGATCGGTGCGAGGAGCGATCCGAGACGCGGGCGGTACGTCGGTGTCGGTCCCGTTCCGATGTGGGATCGCCGATCCGAACGGCCCGTCCGGTACCTGTTATCCGGCCGCGGGACGTCTTCGACGTCCGTCGGGCGACCGGATCCGTCGACCGAACCCGATCTCAGAAGGTCTCTTCGATGATCTCGCCGACCGCGAAGTTCGACTTGACCTCGCTGACTTCGATCTTTACCCGTTCGCCGACTTCGGCGCCCGGGACGATGATCACGTAGCCGCGTTCGACGCGGGCGATGCCGTCACCCTGTTTGCCGATGTCTTCGATCTCGACGTACCGGGTTTCGCCGACCTCGACCGGCGGCTGGGGCTCCGACGGCCGCGTGCTCCGGCCCGCGGAGTCGTTCGAGGACTCCGTCTCCTCGCGTGCGATGAGTGCGACCCGATAGATGTTTCCGGGGTCGATGTCGCCGGTCTCGACTTCGCGTCGGGGCACCTCGATGACGTACCGGTCCTCCTCTTCGGTGACGTTCGTGCTGAACAGACACAGCAATTTCTCAGATATTTCCACAGTCAGACCCTCAATTCCCTGCATGCGGCCGAACCATAATAGAACTACCGACACGATCCGGATCTCCACCCGTTTTCGCGACGAGATCGCGGTCGGGTCTTCACCTCCGTCGATCCGTGAGACGTCGCGAGTTCGAGGGCGGGTCGGCGTCTCGCCGGGTCCCGGTCATCGGGACGGTTTCGAGGGCGGGTCGGCGGCTCGCCGTGCCGTCGCGATCGCGGCGAGGTCGAGGTCAGCCGACGGCTCCACGTCGACTTCGGCGACCGACTCGTAGGGTCGGTCGACGACGATGTCCCCCGCGCGGGACGTCCCGATGCCTGGCACCGCCGTGAGCTCGTCGATCGAGGCCTCGTTCACGTCGAGCGGGTACGGGACGCCGGTGACCGACCGGTATCCGTGGTCGACGACGGCGACGTCGATCGTCCGGCCGAGTTCGCGCTCGCCGGGCACCGCCACGAGCAGCGCGTAGGTGCCGAGCTGGCGGCCGAAGGTTTTGCCGTCCTGGTGGTACTCGAGGTGAACGTTCGGGAGCACGGTCACCGGCGGCGCGACCCGCTCGAGCATCGGATTGTCGATTTCTTCGCGGACCTCCCGCTTGTACCGTTTGAACAGCTTCTTGTGGTCGCGAGCGATCTCGGCCCCCGTGTCCGACATCTCGGTGCCGGCGAAGGCCATCACCTGTCGGATGTTGATCCGCCGGAGCATCAGCCCCTCGTCGTAGACGCGCTCGAGGAACGCCTTGTTGTGCTCGAAAGTCTCGCGGCGCTCGCCGTTCAGTCCGTGGACGAGGTTGATCCCGGGCAGTAGCTTCGGAAGCCGGTTCGCGGCCGATCGACCGAACGTCGGGGCGTCCTCGCGGTCCTCGCCGGGTCGCCAGCCGCCCTCCTCGTTGACGATTCGGACGGCCTCGAGACACTCCTCGGTGGAGACGGCGAGGCTGTTCGCTTCCTGGACGACCGGATCGGCCGATTCGAGGCCGAACGCGGCGGTGTCTCCGGCCGTGTTGTGCGCAGCGATGATTCGAATCCCCTCACGCGCCGCCTCCGGCCACTTCGCGATCGTGACCGGATTCATGTTGTCGAGGTGGAGCGTCTCCAGGTCGGGTGCGACCTCGCGGATGCCGCCGTACAGCTCCCGGAGGGCGTCCGGATTGGGCGCCTCGCCGTCGCCGCCGTAGGCGAGGATGTCGGCTTGGCGGCCGAGTCGAAAGTGAGCCACGCCGCGGTCGGCGAGCGCGTCGACCTCGTCGACGACGCTCTCGGGCGGCCGGAAGGACGGGTTGCCGTACAGCGGCTCGGTGCAGAACGAACAGCGGTAGGCACACCCCCGCGAGGTCTCGAGTTCGCAGATCAGGTACTCGGGGTGGTTCGGATGCTGTTCGACGACGAACGCGCCCCTCCGGGCCCACCGGGTCACTTCGGGGACGTCTCGCATTCGGTCGCCGAACCCCTCGAGGCCGCTCTCGACGAGATCGAAGGCGGCCGCCTCGACGTCGCCCTTCGCCACGAAGTCGAAGTCCAGGTCCTGACGCTCGGTCTCGATCGCCCCGGCGTTCTCGTCCCCGACGCCGAACTTGACCGGACCGCCCATCAGCGACGTCCCGCTCGCCGTCCAGGCGAGCTTTCGTACTTCGTCGGGCTCCGCGGGCGTCCCGCCGACGTACTTTCCCGGGACGGTCATCCCTCCGAGGTAGATCAGGAGGTCGGCCTCGTCGACGTCCCGCCACCGACCGGGTTCCTCGCGCAGCGCGTCGATCGTGTGGTAGGTGATCCGCTCCGGCGGGACACCCGCGTCGACCAGGGCGCCGGCCGTGTACCGCGGGTACGTCGAGAGGTACGGCGGAACCCCGAAGTGGGCGGGCTCGTCGACGTAGCCGTCGACGAGGGTCACCGATAGCGATTCGGGGTCTCTCATGCTCGCTCGTAGCCGCCCGACGCTGAAAACCCTGACTGACCGATCCCGTCGAACTCCCGCACCGATCGCGCCCGCGATCGTCGTTCGGTACGCCCTTCCGGTGCCCCAGCGTTCAAGGCGCCCGGTCGCTTCCTCATGCCCATGCCACCGACCGAAGAGCTCGAATGCACCGACGACGACTGCTACCTGGACATGTTCGAAAACCATTACACGTACGACGTGCCGGAAGATCACGGCGTCGAGGACCTCACCTGTCCGGTCTGTGGGGGGACCGACTGTCTCGAGCCGATCGAGCTCTGAGGAACCCGGGCGTCGAGGCACAAGGGCCCTCGGTGCGGCCCGCGCGGTGACCGACCTGCCGTTCGCGCGGTCCGTGCGGTGACCGATTGGCCGCCCCGTGCGGCCCTTGCGGTCATCGACCAGCCGTTCACGCCGTCCGATGTGAGGCTAACCGATCTCTTCGCACGAACCGACCGTGGGCTGGCGGGCGGCTACGTGCTTCGGGGGGAGTTGCGGACTACCCGTACCGGGATCCCGTCGTTCGTTCCCCATAGATCGCTTGAGAACTTTCGGGAGATGGTCGTCTCGGCGTGCGTGCGGGCCGAATAGGTTCGGCCGTCGGACCTCCGTCCGACGATTATTTTTACCGGTCAAAAGAGATATGAACGACCTCGTCGTATCCTGTTTTAGAATGGCGTACGTACTTTCTCGACCGCGCCCCGTGGCCTCCCCTCCGGCCCGGAATCGAGGTGCCGCCCCGTGAGCTTCCGCGGCGTCCGCGACGCGGTCGGCCGGCGTCTCTTCAGAGGTCTCGGGCGGACGAACGGACACATCCAGAAGACAAAGCCGGTGCCCGCGGACGTCCTCGAGAACGGTTCGGCGTATCTGGTGATCTTCGACACGCCGGGAACGGAACCGGACGACCTCGAGATCAGGTACCTGAACGGACGCGTCAAAATTCGCATCGATCGCTTTCGCGCGTACTACGATGGATTCGAGATGCGGTTTCCCGGACGGAGCACGGAGCTCGACGGGGCGGTGGAGCTCCCGGCCGACGCCATCGTCGACCCGGAGGCGGCGACGGCGCGGCTCAGCGAGGTCGGCACCGTCAAGATCGAAATTCCGAAGGAGTCGTCGGCGCCGATCGACGAATCGAACGGCGACGAACCCGAATCGGAAGCGGAAGAGATCCCGATCGACGACTAGTCCGCCGACCGCTCCGCCGACGCATATCGATTCGATGCCGTTCCGCAGTTGAACGTCCGACTCCGGTCGGACCGTCGCTTGTCCGTTTCTCCGATCCGTACTCGTCCGGACCGACGATCACCCGTCCGGATCGATCGTCATCCCCGCCTCGATCTCGAACGGTTCGTCGCCGTCGAACCTCGTCGGATCGAACGCCGCGATCCCGTCGCCCCCGACGACCTGTTCGGCCAGCCGGTCGCCGATCGCGGGCGCTCGCATGAAGCCGTGACCCTGGAACCCTGTCGCGACGAAGACGCCGTCGGCCACCTCCCCGACGAGCGGGTCTCGGTCGGGCGTCGCGGTGCACAACCCGGCCCACTCGCGATCGACGGTCGGCGAGAGCGAGGGGAACCGGTGGACGACGGCCTCCCGAAGGTCCGCCGCGAATCCGTCGTTCGCGGCGCGCTTCCAGTCGTCCGGGTCGGCTTCGACCCGTTCGGTCCCGTCGCCGGCGAGGAGCCCGTCGGGGTGCGGTCGGACGTAGCAGTCGGCGGTCGCGTCGAAGCACATCGGCTCGTCGTACGCGGCGTCGGCGACGAGGGCTTGCACGCGGTAGGGTTTCATCGCGATATCGATCCCCGCGTCGGCCAGCAGCGCCTTCGTGTGCGCGCCGGCGGTGACGACGACGGCGTCGACCTCGCGACGCTCCCCGCCGTCGCGTTCGACGATCATCGGCGGATCGACGCGCACGTCGACGGGCGTCTCCGGGCGGAGCGTCGCGCCCGCTCCGTTCGCCGCCGCGGCGAGGCAGGCCGCGTACCGCGCGGGTTCGGTGTAGCCGGCCGCGCCCGCGATGCCCGCGGCGGCGACGTCGTCGGTCCGCAGGGTGGGAAAGCGGTCGGCCAGCGCGTTCGGCTCCATCTCGGCGGCGACGACGCCGATTCGCTGCATCTCGACGACGTCCTCGCGGATCCGTTCCGCGCGGCGGTCGTCGCCCTCCCGGGCGAGCCAGACGTACGGGCATTCGACGAACGGGAACGTGTCGTCGCCCGAGAACCGCCTGAGTCGCTCGATCGCTTCCCGGCCGATCTCGGCGTCCAGCTCGCCGGCGAACGCGTCGTAGCAGACGCCCGCCGCCCGCCCGGTCGAGCCGCTGGCCACCGATCCCCGGTCGTACAGCGTCACCTCGGCGCCGCGGCGCGCGAGGTCGTAGGCGGTGGTCGCGCCGATCGCGCCCGCGCCGATCACCGCCACATTCAGTCCCGCGCCCGCGTCAACGAACGCGTCCGCACCGACGGCCAGCTCCGGTTCCCCATCCACCGTCGGCTCGTCGCCCGTCATCGGTGCGCTCGCGGCCAGCAGTCGGCCACCGGGCGCGCCGCCAGCCACTCGACGAGCGCGTCGAGCTCCTCGCGGCCCCGTTCGAACAGACGCTCGCCCTTCGCCGGATCGGCCTGGGTCGGCTTCCCGACCGCGCCGCTGTCGGTGAAGTCGATCGTGTCGAACCCGACGCTGGCTCCGTGAACCGATCGGCCCCAGGCGTCGCTCCCGCGCGTTTCGGCGTCGGCGAGCGCGTCCGGGTCGACCAGCTCCTCGTGGAGGTACCAGACGAGACTCGACTCGGCCGCGTCGGCGTGGCCGCCGACCTCCTCGAACAGTTCCTCGGCCAGGTCGTCGACCGCGTCCCACCAGTTCCAGGTCGGCGCGAACGCCGTCCGGGCGTCCCGCAAATCCCGCGCGGCCCGCCGGAGCGCCCCGGCGTTGCCGCCGTGACCGTTCACGACGACGGCTTTCCGCACGCCGTGTTCGGCGAGGCTCCCGATCGTCTCGCGGACGTAGGCCTCGAACGTCTCCGGCGAGACGGTGAGACTCCCGTCGAACTGCATGTGGTGCGGACTGACGCCGACGGGGATCGTCGGCAGGACGACCGTATCCTCGCGATCGGCGGTCGATCGAGCGAACGCCTCGGCCGCGAAGTGGTCCATCCCGAGCGGGAGCGCCGGTCCGTGTTGTTCGGTGCTCCCGGTCGGCACCACCGCTACCTCGGTCGTCTCGAGCGCGTCAGCGGCCGTCTCGGTCGTCAGGTTGGCGAGCTGCGTCATGGCTGGCACTGTGGCCGGGATCTACTTACGTGTAGGTGGTCCGCGATTGGAAGGCGAGCCGGCGACAGTTGACCCAGAAAGCCGTCTAGGCCCGGCGACAGTTGACCCAGAAAGCCGTCTAGGCCCGGCGACAGTTGACCCAGAAAGCCGTCTAGGCCCGGCGACGGTTAGCCCAGAAAGTCGCCCAGGCCCGCCGCCGGATAGCCGACGACCGCCGTCGCCCCGGCCTCGCGCAGTGCGCCGACTCGTTCCCGAACGGTCTCCGCACTCCCGACGAGCGCGTAGTCCTCGGCGGCCGCGAGCAGGGTCGTCCTGGCGGTTCCCTGTGCCGTCGCGTCCGTGGCCGCCCCCTCGGGGAGCGCGTCGGCGACCGGCCGGCGTCGGGCGACGTATCCGCCCACGGCGTCGAGGATCGCGTCGTGGTCGTCGGTGAGGACGGCTGGGGCGTAGACGGCGATATCGGCGTCGAAACCGGCCGCGCGCAGCGCCCTGAGCTCCCGTTCGGTACGTCCCGACAGCAGTTCGAACTGGGTGGCGCCGGTCGCCATCGCGATGCGTTCGACGCTCTCGGTGCCGACCCAGGCGTCGGGCGCCGCCTCGAGCGCGGCGCCGAGTCTGGGCGCGACGGCTCGCTTTCGCTCGCCGCTCGTCAGGTACGCGGGGTGGCCGGCGACGAGCACGCGGCCGACGTCCGCGGGGATGTCCTCGGCGAGCGAGTCGTCTCCGAGCGGGTCGAAGCCGTCCGCCCGTACGGGCGTCGTCACTCGGAGCGTCGCCCGGGAGGCGAGGTCGGCGAGGACGTCCCGGGCGGGGACGTGCTCGCGACCCTCGTAGTCGATCGCGACGGTGTCGACCGGGAGGTCGGCGATCGCGGCGACGTCGCACTCGGTCGGCTTGAGGGCGATGCCGTCGAGGTCGGCGCGCGAGACGGGGCGGTCGCTGGCGGAGAGGTCGCTGTCGGTTAACATTTGAGATCACCTCGCGCGACGACGGTGTGGCTAGAAACGGTGCGGAACTCGATCCATCGTCTGCGAGACCATGTAACTGTCACGAGTCCCCCGGTATACAAAAGGGTGACGTTCGTGGCTCCGTTCGCCTGACGGGGTCGTCGGGTTCGCGAAGGGACGTCGGGTCGGCTCGCTGGCTTCGACGCGTTCCCGCCGCGACTCAGTACTCCGACCGGTCCAGTCGAACCGGCGGCTGGAACGGCGTGGTCAGTTCGAGCAACTGGACCAGGATCCGTCCCGTCGCCCCCCAGACGGTGTAGCCGTTCACGTGGAAGTAGTGGATCACGACCTCGCCGTAGTAGGGGTGCGAGCGCGTCTCGTACTCGTAGTTGCTCGGCTCGAGCAGGTCTGCGACCGGGAGGACGGCGATCTCGGCGACCTCGCGGTCGTCGGGTTCGTACGTGCGATCGGGGACGCGCGCGACGAACGGCGTCACCGCGTACTCGGTGATGGTGCGGATGTCGTCGAGCCGGCCGACGACGTCGGCCTCGCTCGGATCGAGATCGATCTCCTCGCTGGCCTCCCGCAGCGCCGTCGCGCGGAGCGTCTCGTCCTCGGGTTCGGCGCCGCCGCCCGGGAAGCTCATCTGGCCCGGGTGTTCTCCCAGGTGATCCGCGCGCTTGGTGAAGAGCAGCGCGTGCGCGCCGTTTCGCTCGATCACCGGGGCGAGGACGGCGGCGTCGTTCGGCTGGTCGTCGATCACCTCGGGGTCGTGGTGCGAGACGGGATCGAGGTGCAGTCGGGTCATCGGCTCACCCGAGCAGGTCGTCGAGCCGCGATCGTTCGTCCGCCAGTTCCACCGGTCCCCACGCCTCCGCGTCGTAGCTCACGTCGATGAGCTCGCGGGCGCGCTCGCGATCGTCCGCCGCGACGGCCCGCTCGACGGACGCCGCGAAGCGGTCGGCAACTCGCCCGCCGAGCGTCTCGCGGTCGAACGATCTCTTCGGGACGTCCATGATGTGGGGCAGGTCCTCGCCGTGGTCGGGGAGTTCCGGAAACGCCGTCGGTCCGGGCACGTAGACCGCCTCGCCGTCGATCTCGAGATCGACGAGCGCGAACCCGTCGACCGCTCGTGCGAGGGCGTCGTCGACGGCGCGCTCCTCGACCGTCGCTCCGTCGGTCCGAGCGGCGAGCTCTCCCAGCGCGCGCTCGAGCTCCTCGCGGCGGAGACCGCCGAAGAGGTCGACCACGCCGGCCAGCTCGTCCGACGTCGCGTCCATGGCCGTGGTTTGGGGTGGATGACGATTAGGTGTTCCGACGTGGTTTCGGTCGCGGGCGAGTGATCCGAGGCCGTCGCAAACGCGCGACGGTCGCCGACGTCGCTGCGACGGATCGCTGGTTACGAAGCGTCGGACGCGTCCCCGCTGCCCCACGTCTCCTGAGTGTCGGACGCGTCCTCTCGGCCCAACGTCCCCCGAGTGTCGGACGCGTCCCCGCGGCTCATCGTCCCCTGGGTGCGCGTCTGGCACGCGGTCGCTATCGAACGGTTCCGGGGGAAGGGCTCGTCACCGACTCCGCCCGATCACTCCGGTCGCGCCGAGGCGGCCGAGAGGACGGATCCGGGATCCAGGTCGATCGCGTCCCAGGCCGGGAGCCGCCGATCCTCGCCGGGCGGAGCGATCGCGCTCGCGTACCGGTCGACCTGCTCGCGCTCGCTCGCGGCGTCGTACGTGAGGTCGTTGAACGTCGCGTCGGCGCGGTACTGCTCGACGAGCTCTCGCCCGGCCGCCCGGTACCGATCGGCCAGGCGGTCGTACTCGATCCGGAGGCCGTGGTCGACCAGCACGTGAAAGAGCGTGGCGGCGACCTCGCGACTCATTCCCTCGAGGCCCGTCTCGCCCGCCACCGCGCGGTGGTCGTGTTCGTGGCGTCCGAGGTCGACCTGTGCGGTGCCCGCGAACCCCGCTTGGGCGAACGCGTCGCCGAGCGTTCCGACTTCCAGGCCCCACGATCGCGGCGCCCGTATTCGCCTCGCCAGTCGGGCCGTCATCGCGAACTCGCCGGCGAGGGCGTACCGGAACGCCCCGAGGTAGGAGACGATCGGCTCGCGGCGGGTCTCATCGAGCGCTCGCACGAGCGGCTCGTAGAACAACCGGCAGAGGCGCCCGTACAGCCGGTCGTTCTCCACGCGGGCGTAGTAGCCCTTCGAGAACTCGTAGCCCATCGAGAGCGGCGCCAGCAACCTGGCGACGTGGCCGGCCTCGTAGCTGCTCGCGTCCGCGTCGTGGACGACGATCCGCGAACACGTCTCGGCCGCGGGGCCGAGCGCGAGCCAGACGTCCCGCCCCTTCCCGAAGCCGCCGTCGAGCCCGGCGTCGGCGAGCAGCCGCTCGACGGCGGGCGCGTTACACCACACGACCCGCAGCGAGAGGTCGAACGACCTCACCCACCGTCGGAACGGCTCGATCCGGTCGGGGGGCGCCCTGACGGGGACGTACACCGCCGCCGGATCGACGGCCTCGAGCGCCGAGAGGACCCGCTCGGCCGCGAGGCTCGCGTGCTCGCGGTCGGTCATCGGAACGACGACCGCCGTCTCCGCGAACGCGTCTGCCGCCGCGGGCGGCCCCGCGTCGGTGAGGTCGTGGAGCGTGGCGATCCGTTCCTGTACGTACTCCATCGGTGGTCGATTGGAGTCGACCGTCAAAAGGGACACGACTCCGTCGACGGCTGCCGACTCCGGCCGGTCGGACGAGCCCCGGTCGAGGAGGCGTTCGGCGAGCGGGGGATCAGTCGGGCGGCGCGAAGTCTTCCGGCTCGTGCCCGTCGCACCCGTGCATCGATCGCAGGAAGTAGTGACGCTCGCGTTCGTCGGGATCGTCGATCGAGTCCCGATCGATCCGTTCGATCACCTCGTAGACGTTCACCTGCGTCAACTCCACCCCGCGCTCGTCGGCCCACGTCTCGCAGATGTGTTCGACGAGGTACTCCGGGGCGGCCCCGTCGTCGCCGGCGCGGCGGATGCTGTTCATGTAGAACCGCTCGCGGTAGGCGTCGTGTTGCTTCTGGAGTTCGTCGTACGGGCGGTCGTACGTCAACTCGCGGTCGTTGAAGACGTCGTACATCTCGCCGTCGGCCGTTCGCGCGGGGAAGACGTAGTAGCGATCGGTGGTTCGCGGCGTTGGCGCGAAGATGCTCCACTCCGGCTGCTCGACGCCGAAGCGGTCCTGGTACTCCTGAATCTCGTCCGTCGGTCCGACGGAGTCGTCCGCGACGCCCGCGAACTGAACCCCCGCCGAGAGGGTGAGCAGTACCATCGAGCCGGCGACGATCACGATGGCGGCTTTGTATCCGATCGCTCTCGCCAGTTGCTGGCGGGACGAATCGAACACTACCGAAGGAAGGACGGACGCGATCCGTCGGCCGACGCGTTCAACGCCGTTCCCTGCGGTCTCGACGTGGTCCTGCAGGTTCGCCGCCCGCACCAGGGTGGCTGCGTCGCGCCAGAATTGCGGCTGGAGGAAGAGGATCAGTCCGGCGATAGCCACGTAGGCGAACGCGCCGATCCGGACGGTGAGCGCGAACGACGCGTGGCCGCCGACGAACATGAACGTCAGCAACATCCGGGGACGTCCCCACAGGAGGATGAGCAGCGGAGACGCGATGAGCATGTAGTACCAGGTGAGTCCACCGTACTCCAGCATCGTCGGAATGTGCCGGAAGTAATCGCCCAGCAGGAACGTCATCTCGTCGAGGCCGAAGATCTTCGGCGTCGCGCCGCCGCTCTGCCAGAGCTCCGAGTCGTCGTTGTACTTGTGGTAGCCGTTCTGGGCGTACATGGTGACCATCTGGGCGAGCGCGAGCGCGGAGGCTGCCCCCACGAACGTCCACCTGGGTGCGCGATCACGGTGGAGGGCGTCGATCGACCACCGCTCCCCGAGGGGCAGGAAGATCGCCCAGAACAGCAGGAGCCGGAAGAGCGTGTCGGCGTAGCTCAACACCAGCGGATTGTGGTGATCGAGCGAGACGACGAGCAGGAACGAGACGGCCATCGCGATCCGGGTTTTGTAGCCCACCAGGAGCTGGATCGCGAACAGCGCCTGGACGACGAACAGCGCCGCGATCAGCGTCGGGTCCGACGTCCAGTAGTAGACGGAGAAGGCGTTTTCGCCCGCGTGGACCATCGCGAGCGACTGCGGGACGACGCCGTCGTCGGTGTAGTAGAACGAGAAGTTTCGCGACCGCAGGAGGAGGTCGGCGAGGATGAGCAGCGCGACGACGATGCGAAAGACGGCCAGCGACCGCGTGTCGACGCGGACGCAATCGGCGAGGTTCAGGAACGCCCGCCAGCCCCGGGAGCTCTTGGCAGCGACGATCCGCTGGCGCACCGGAGGCGGCGCGCGTCTCCACAGGGCCGATCGGAGGGGAGACTCCATCTGTATATGTACGTCACCGGCCGTGGTATATTCATTGTGGTGTTCTTCACCGCTCGTCGGACGATTGATTAGCACGACACCAGCCGGTTCGGTCGTTCTCTCGCGTCGCGTCGATCATCCGTTCGTGCCGGCGGGAAGTCGACCGACCGCGGCGAGGACGGCCAGGCAGGCGGTGAGCGCGGCGACTGCCAGGGCCAGTCCGACGAACACTCGATCGTAACCGAAGCCGGCGTCGACCAATCCCCCGACGAGCACGCTCCCGACCGCCTGTATCGGCATCATCGTCCCGCTGAAGACGGCGTAGCCGCTGCCTCGGTACCGCTCCGGGAGCGAGGTGAGCAGGTACGTGTCCGTCACGGGGAAGAGACAGTGGATCACGAAGCCGAGCACCGCGGAGACGATCAGTACGGCCGCGAAGCCCTCGACGACGACCAGGGCGAGTAGCGAGGCGACGTACGTCCCGAGGACGGCGAGCAAGAGGGGGACGAACGACAGGCGGTCGGCGAGGCGGCCGCCGAACCAGAACGCGGGGACGCCGGCCGCGAACACCACCGTCAGGACGGTCCGCGATCGGCCGCCGCCGAACCCCTTCGTCTCGATCAGGTACGTGACGTAGAAGTTGAAGACGCCGATCCAGACCATCCCGGCGAGCCCTATCACGGCGATTCCGGTCAGGATCAATCGCCACTGGGACCGAAACGCCGCCCGCAGCTCGAGGTCCAGCGGGGTGGAGGCCTCCAGGTCGGTGCGCTTTGCCGCGAGCCAGAACAGGACGGACGAACCGAGCGCGACCGCGGCCAGTAACAGGAACACGACCCGCCACGGCGCGACCGGCCAGATCGCGACCGCCAGCACGACGGCGACGATTCCCGGGGCCACGACGGCGGCGATCTGGCTGGCGGTGCCGTGGATCCCGATCGCCCGCCCGACCCGCGACGGATACAGCTGCCCGATCAGGGGGTGGGCGGAGACGTAGTAGACGCCGCTGCCGACGCCGACCAGCACCGTCGCGACGTACAGCGCCCGTAGCGTCGGCGCTGCGGCCGCGACCGCCGAGGAGGCGGCGAGGACGAGCCCGGAGGCGAGCACGATCCGGTGTCGGGGGTACTTCGTCAGCAGGTAGCCGGTCGGGAACCGCGGCGCGGCGCTGCCGATCCACACGAGCGTCGCCAGCAGCCCGACGGCGCCCGCGCTCGCGCCGAACGTCGTCCGAAACGGCTCCAGCAGCGGCGCGTACACCACCCGGCCGAAGTTCACCAGGAACACCAGCCCGCAGAGCGTACCGAACACGCCCGTCCGCGTCCCGATCCGTCCCCGTCGCGCGTTGGTCACGTCTCGGCGGTGGGGGCCGACCGAATCAAAGGTTTCGAATCGAAATGGCAACCGCCTGACCCCGGTCTTTTTCTCCCCCTCCTTCGTAACGCCGGAACATGAAATCGATCCGGAAGGCACTGCGCGAGGGCGAATTGGTCAAAGACACCTACGAGCGGATCACCTGCGCGGACTGCGAGAAATCGCTGAAGACGGAGAACGATCCCGACTCGATCACGACGATCAGGCGCTGTCCGGACTGCGGCAAAGAGTGGAAGGAGATCCGCTGAGCGGTCTCGCGTTCCGAACGCGAGCGCGGCGAGAGTTCGGCCCGTTCGCGCGTCCGGCCACTCGCCCCGTCGAGCGTCTCCTCGTCCGTTCACCGCTCGCCCGATAGCGAAGAGAACAGTCGGGCTTCGAAATCGCTCTTGCTGATCCCGTCGGACGGGCCGATTCCGTTCATGTGTTCGACCGAGAGCTGACCGCCTCCCATGCGCGCGTGTCCGCCGGCAGACGCCATCGGAATGTCGCTCACCGCGTGTCGGAGCGTTTCCCCCATGTGGACCCGATCGTCGCGGGACCGCCCAGAGAGGTGCAGCGTTCCGTCGTGCTCGCCGAAGACGACGACGGCGGTGACGCCTTCCAGGTGCATCAGCTCGTCCGCCGCCTGCGGGATGGCGTCGACGTTTCCCGTCTCGCCGACGTCGCAGATGGCGAACGAGCCGTCGACCCGCTTGTTCAGGATGGCCTCCGCTTTCGTCTGGAGCACTTCGTCCGAAACCTGCGGATTGGCGATCCGGTCGAGGAGATCCTCGTCGATCCCCCGGAACAGGAACGCGGCGGCGTCGAACTCGGCCTCGGTGCACCCTTTGGTCAGCTGATTGGTGTCGGACTGGATGCCGTAGAGCAATCCCGTCGCGAGCGCCTCGGAGACGAGCGGGCCGTCAGCGCCTCCCTCTTCGACCTCCGCCTCGAGGGTCGCGCCGATCTCCCGGAGGTACTCGGCGAAGATCGTGGAAGCGGCGCCGTACTCGGATCGGACGTCGGTGAACTCCGTGCCGGCACCGTTCCCGGGGTGGTGATCGATAACGGCGATCGGCTCGACCGATTGCGCGCCGGTGAATCCCCGGGCCGTGTTGTGATCGACGAGGACGACGTCATCGGCCGCGAGTTCCGATTTTGACTCGATCTGTTCCAGGTCGAGGTCGAGCACCGTCCGGAAGGCTCGGTTCTCCTGGTGGCGAATTTGGCCCGGATACTGGAGCGTCGTCTCCGTATCCACCGTCTCTGCGACGCGCGCGACGCCCATGGCACACGCCATCGCGTCCGGATCCGGATTCGGATGCATCAGGATCGCGACCTCGTCGCGGCCGGCCAGTACCCGCTGGAGGCGTACGCCGGGGGGCCGACGAAGCCACCGGACGAGCCACCAGCCGGCGATGGTGATCAGCGCGACCCCGAGCACCCCGGCAGAGAGCAAGAGCGGATCCACGGCCCCGAGGGTCTCCGTGGCCGTCTCGACCGCCGGTACCTGCCGACCGGCCGGATCGTCGACGGTCGAACCCGCGAACCGTACGTCCATATCTGACTCTCCGAGTCACCGACCATGAAAGTTCCCCCGTTCGACGGATCGGCCGTCCCCCGCCCGCGTCCGTCGCGAACTCGTCGCCGTCCGTCGGATTTTCGATAATTTCTCGACGACTCGCTCGGATTTTGCCCGGTAAGTGACGATCTACCAGCTCATTCGGAGTCCGCCCGGTAGCCGTCGACCGCCGCTCGGTATCCTTCGCGGTAGGTGGGGAACGCGAACTCGTAGCCGAGCGACCGAAGGAACTCGTTCGAGCAGCGTTTGCTCGTTCGAATGCGGCGCTCGGCGGCCTCGGAGAGGTCGTCTTCGGCCAGGCGCTCGGCCTTCGTCCGCTTGGGGGGCGATTCTCGGCCGCAGCGGTCGGCGAGCCAGTCCGCGAACGTCCACTTGTCGACGGGCTCGTCGTCGACCACCTGGACCACCGCTCCACGGACGAGGGCCTCCTCGAGCAGGTAGCGGACCGAGCCGGCGGCGTCCTCGCGGTGGACCATGTTCAGGTACCCGTCCGTGACCGGGCCGTCCAGGTACCGCCCCAGGCGATACCGACCCGGACCGTACAACCCTGCGTACCGTGCGACGGTGCCGTCCACGCCGAACTCGGGCGCGCGCTCCAGGGCGATCCGCTCTGCCTCGGCGAGCACCTCGGTCTTGGGCGTCGTCGGCTCGATGGGCGTCTCCTCGTCGACCCAGTCCCCGTCGTGATCGCCGTGGACGCCGGTCGACGAGGTGTAGATCAGCCGATCCGGGTGGTTCGACCGCTCGCCGAAGTGCTCGATCGCCGTCCGGAGGCCGTCGACGTAGACCCGTCGGGCCGTCTCGGCGCCTCGACCGCCGCTGCTGGCGGCGAAAACGACGGCGTCCGCGTCCGGCACTCCCTCCAGCGAGTCCGGGTCCGTCGCGTCGGCTCGAACCGCCGCGAACCCGGCGTCCTCGATCGCCGCGAGGCCGTCCTTCGACCGTCGGACGCCGATCGCTTCGTGACCCCGCGCTTCGAGCTGTCGGCCGAGTTCGAGACCCACGTACCCGCACCCGAGTATGACGACGCGCATACGTGATCTGTGGACCGGGCGGCCAAAACGGCACCGCTCGCGGCTTCGGAGGCGACGAACGCGAAGGGTTCCAAAACGGGAAGCGGTCGGCTACGCAGCCGACTCTTCGGTCAGCAGCCGGCGCAGCACCATGTGGAGGACCCCGCCGTGCTCGACGTACTCGACGGCGGAGGGCGTTGCCACCTGCGCCGTGACGTCGAACTCGACCGCCTCGCCGTCTCCGGTCTCCGCGGTGACGGTCAGCACCTGGTTGGGTTCGAGTCCGTCCTCGAGACCCTCGATGGCGAAGACCTCGGTGCCGTCGAGGCCGAGTTCCTCCCAGCCCTCGCCGTCTTCGAACTGCAGCGGAAGGACGCCCATCCCGATCAGGTTGTCGCGGTAGATGCGCTCGTAGCTCTTCGCGATCGTGGCTCGGATTCCGAGCAGGTCGGTGCCCTTCGCCGCCCAGTCGCGGCTGGACCCGGTGCCGAACTCCTCGCCCGAGAGGACGACGAGCGGCGTCTCTTCTTCCTGATAGCGCATGCTCGCGTCGTAGACGGTCGTCTGCTCGCCCGTCGGGTGGTGGATCGTGTAGCCACCCTCCACGCCGTCGAGCATCTCGTTCTCGATGCGGACGTTCGCGAACGTGCCACGCATCATCACCTCGTGGTTGCCCCGGCGTGAGCCGTAGGTGTTGAACTCGTACGGTTCGACCCCGCGCTCTTTCAGCCATCGGCCCGCGGGCAGGTCCTCGCCGAACGGGCCAGCGGGGCTGATGTGGTCGGTGGTGACCGTGTCGCCGAGCGTCAGCAGGCAGCGAGCGTCCGCGACGTTCTCGACGCCGGGCTTCTCCAGCGGGAAGTCCTGGAAGAACGGCGGCTCGCGTATGTACGTGGACTCGTCGTCCCACTCGTAGACGGCACCGGCGGGTGCGGCAAGCTCCTCCCAGCGTTCGTCGCCCTCGAAGACGCTCGCGTACTTCTCCTCGAACAGCTCGGGGGAGACGCTCTCGTGGATCGTCTCGCGAACTTCCTCCGGGTCGGGCCAGACGTCCTCGAGGTAGACCTCCTCGCCGTCGTCGCCGGTACCGAGCGGCTCGCTCTCGAGGTCGACGTCCATCTTACCGGCCAGGCCGTACGCGACCACCAGCGGCGGGCTCGCGAGGTAGTTCGCGCGGATCTTCGGGTGAATACGCGCCTCGAAGTTGCGGTTGCCTGAGAGGACGCTCGTCGTCCACAGGTCGTGCTCGTCGATCGCGGCTTCGATCGGCTCGGCCAGTGGACCGGCGTTTCCGATGCAGGTCGTACAGCCGTAGCCGACGACGTGGTACCCGAGCTCCTCGAGGTCGTCGAGCAGGTCGGCGCGGTCGAGGTACTCCGTGACGACGCGGCTGCCGGGTGCGAGGCTCGTCTTGACGTACTCCGGAACCTCGAGACCCTTCTCGGCCGCGTTGCGGGCGAGCAGGCCCGCGGCGACCATCACCGACGGGTTCGAGGTGTTCGTACAGCTCGTGATCGCGCTGACGAGGACGCTCCCGTGTCCGATCTCGACTTCGGTACCGTCTTCGAGTTCGACCGGTACCTTCGCGTCCAGGTCGATCTCGCGTTCGACCAGCACCGATCCGTCGCCGCCGACGTCGCCCGTGGCGCCGACGCCCGTGACGCCCTCCTCCTCGAGCAGGGCCGGAAAGTGCTCGTCCATGTCCCCCATCGGGATGCGGGCGTGTGGTTTCTTGTGGCCCGCCAGACTCGGCTCGACGTCGCCGAGGTCGAACTCGACGACCTCGGTGTACTCGGGGTCCTGCTCGCCGAACAGGCCCTGGGCTTCGAGGTACTCGCGGACGAGGTCGACGTGTTCGGGCTCGCGGCCCGTGAGCTCGAGGTACTCGAGGGTCTTCTCGTCGACGGGGAACATGCTGATGGTCGAGCCCTGTTCCGGGGCCATGTTCGAGATGGTCGCCCGGTCGGCGACCGAGAGCTGGGAGACGCCCGGTCCGAAGAACTCGACGAACTTGTCGACCACGCCGACTTCGCGGAGGCGCTCGGTGATGTGAAGAACGAGGTCCGTGGCCGTCGCGCCCTCGGGGAGCTCGCCGGACAGTCGGACGCCGACGACCTCGGGCAACGACATGGTGATCGGCTGGCCGAGCAGCGCTGCCTCGGCCTCGATGCCGCCGACGCCCCAGCCGACGACGCCGATTCCCCCGATCATCGGGGTGTGGCTGTCGGTGCCGACCAGGGTGTCGGGCAGCAGCCAGCGTTCGCCGTCGATCTCCCGGTCGTGGACCACCCGCCCCAGGTGCTCTAAGTTCACCTGGTGGACGATTCCGGTTCCCGGGGGTACGACGTTGAAGTTCTCGAACGCGCCCTCGGCCCACTTGATCGCCCGGTAGCGCTCCTCGTTGCGCTCGTACTCGAGTTCGACGTTCTTCTCGTAGGCGTCGCCGCTGCCGAAGTAGTCGACCTGGACGCTGTGGTCGATCACGAGGTCACATGGGACCTCCGGTTCGACGACGGTCGGGTCGACGTCCTTGCGCTCCGCGGCGGATCGGAGCGCGGCCAGATCCACGACCGCGGGCACGCCGGTGAGGTCCTGCAACACGACCCGCGAGACCGTGAACGGGACCTCAGCGTCGGGGACGTCCGGTTTCCATGAGGCCGCGTTCTTCACATCGTCGAGATCGATGGCGTCGCCGTCGGCGTTTCTGAGGACGGACTCGAGCATCACCCGGATGCTCACCGGGAGCCGGTCGAGTTCGCAGAGCCCCGCCTCCTCGAGAACGGTGAGATCGGCGATCTTGTACTCCGTTCCGTCGTGTTCGAACGTCCGAATGGCGTCCGAAACGTCGTCTACTGCCATTAGGAATCTTAGCCAGCGGCCACATTTCAATCCACCCATATCCGTCGAAGCCCCGATGTACGCCCCCTGTGTTACGGGACCAGGCGCTTCGGCGGGTCGAATAGAGGCGGCCGGTCGACGGTTACAGCGGTCGGCCGACGGTTACAGCGGTCGGTCGACGGCTTTCGGCGGCCGATCGGCGATCGCGTGCTGCTCTTACGGCGCCCGATCGGCGATCGCGTGCTGCAGGTGGACGTACTCGTCGAACGACATCGGCGCGCGCCGTTCGATCTTCTGTTGGATCTCTTTCGGATCGAGGTCGAGAGCGACGTGGCTCGCCAGCGTTTCGACGTCGAGGACCGCCGTCGACATGCCGAGGAGGAGGTGCTCGCACGCCTCCACGACGATCGTCTCGCCGTCCGGTTCGCCGTCCTGCAGCGCGAGTATCTCCGCCGCCTCCCGTACCGAGAGCGGCGGCGATTCGCCCGCGGCGAGCGACTCGAGTGTCTCCGAATCGACATCCGTTCCGGATTCGGCGGCCGTGACGCCGACCTCGCGGACGACGCTCGCCAGCGCATCGTCGTACTCCGCGCGGAGGTCCACCGGCGTTTCGGGGACCGACATGCGTTGCTCGTAGAACATACCCAGAGTGTGGTGAGCGGGGTGGAAAGGCGTTGTTATCGCGACCGAGGTGTGAGGGGACGGCAGTCCCCGGGCGACGGTCGATCGCGCGCCGGCGGGATGCGATACCCGCAAACGATGCCCTCGAACCGTCAGCCCCGATCGACCGTCGGAACAGCTATCTGGTCGGCGTTCACTCGTTGTGATGATGGCTGGCAAGTGGAGTGGCGGCGTCGTCGAGTCCACGGACGACGAGGCGCCGCCGTCGGTCGCGGAGTGGGAGCCCGTCACGGTGCCCGGGCGATCGAGCCAGTTCGTCGACGCGGCCGCGCCGATCGCCTACCGTCGACGATTTCCGGACCCTCGTCGGGTCGGGACCGAGCGAGCGATCGTCGAATTTCGGGGAGTACGTGGCCACGCGCGCGTGTGGATCAACGACGAATACCTCGGCGACCACGACTGCCCGTTCACGCCGGCGCGATTCGAGTTCGACCCGCGCGAGGAGAACGAGCTCGTGATCGTCTGCGAACCGTCTGCGGCCACGGCGGCGATCGAATCGACCGCCGCGGTTGCCGACGCCGCCGTCCCTGGCATCCGTGGCGGCGTGTCGGTCTCGCGGCGACCGCCGTCGTTCCTGCGTGATCTCCGCGTCCGGCCTCGACTGACGGACGACCGTGCGGTACTCGACGCGACGCTCGTGGTGGACGCGGGCGAATCGATCGCCGACAGCGTGACGTTCTCGCTCCGGCCGGAGGGCTTTCGCGGCGGGGGTTCGATGGCGCGCGCGACGGTCGAGGGCGCGGCCGGCGAGCGGGTGCGCGTCGAAAAACGCATCGAGGTACGAGATCCGTCGCTGTGGTGGCCGGGCAAACTCGGTCCGCAGCACCGATACACCCTGCGGGCGAAGTTCGGCGACGACTCGATCGAACGATCCGTCGGATTCCGACGTATCGAGCGGGACGAGGGCGGGTTCGTCGTCAACGGTCATCGCCTGCGCGCCCGCGGACTGACCGTTCTTCCGGACACCGCCGATCAGGAACTGGTCGACCGGGCGGCCGAGGCGAACGCGAACCTGCTTCGATTCCCGGCGCACGTCCCGCCGTCCGCCGTCTACGACGCGTGCGACGAAGCGGGTCTGCTCGTCTGGCAGGGACTGCCCGAACCGAGCGACGGGGACCAGGAGCGCGCCGCGGCGACCGGCGAGCGTATGGTCGAGCACTTCGACCGCCACCCGAGTTTCGCGACGCTCGGAATCCGGGAGATCGGACCCGATCCCTTCGATTCGCCGCTGGGTTCGGGCTTGCGAGCGAAACTCGCGATCAGATGGCGGGCCTGGCGAGCGGACGCCGCCGGATCGTGGGTGGCGGTCGAGTCGACGCTCCCGCCCCACGTCGACGCGATACCCGTGACCGGTCCGCCGGGGACCGACGCGGACGCGTGGGCGATCTCCCCCGGCTGGGGTTACCTCGATCCGTCTGACGTCGAGTGGCTGCTGGAACGCTACCCGGCGATCGCACGCGCCGCCGTCGGATTCGGCGCGGCGACGGTACGGGACGACGCGGGAGTCGACGACGACGCGGGAATCGGCGAACTCGACGCGCGAGTGCTTCGCGCACGCGGCCTCAACGCCGAATCGTCGCGCACCCACCAGGTCGCGGTACTGAAGACGGTTGCCGAGTCGTTGCGCCGACGTGGTTGCGGGATCGTCGTCGCCGACGCGCTCGCGGACGCGTCGTCCGACGGCGGTCGGGGCGTGATCGACGCAGAAGGAACGGCGAAACCGGCGTACGAAGCCCTCGCCGAGTCTTTCGAACCGATCCAGACGGTCGTCGATGGACGTCCGACGGCGGGCGAAACCGCAACGTTGCACCTGGTCAACGATACGGCCGCGGCCGTCGAGGCCGCGGTCCGGTGGCACGCCGGCGACCGCGACGGCTCCCTGGCTGCCTCCGCGGACGCGTATGCCAGGACGGAAGTCGGAACGGTGTCGGCGCCGCGCGACGCGGACGAGCTGCTCGTGGAACTCGTCGTCGGCGACCGTCGGATCCGTAACCGATATCCGTTATAAGCTCCCGCCCCCGACGCCGTCGGCGGGCGGGAGGCGCGTCGAGCCCCTTGCTAACGGTTTTCACAGGGTGCTATACCGGTAGCTTTAAATTGCGAGCGACGGTACCTTGGGATACCAGAGCGCCACCGGCTGGGCGCGTATCGCTCGACGATCGATGACAGGGACTCTTATTCACCGAAGTCTCGCCCGATGCGAGCGGACGCCGTCCCCGGTGCGGGTTTGGCACAGAGGTACGAACACATGGTAGACGAATCGAAGAACATCGAACTGACGGAGGACGACCTCGAAAACAAATCGAAGGGGCAGCTTATCAAGAAGGCCGGTCAACTGCGAGACCGGCGAAACGAGCTGAACCAGATGGCTTCCGAACGCGCCTCGAAGCGCGACGACCTCAACGCGAAGACGCGCGAGAAGGTCGACGAAGCCCAAGAGCACCGCGAGAAGCGCGACGAGCTCAACGAACAGGTCCAGGAGCACAAAGAACGGCGTAACGAACTCAACGCGAAGGCCAACGAGCTCTTCGACAAGGTCGACAACCTCAAATCCGACATGGAGCTCGACGAGGGGAAAGACCTCGACGAGCTCAAAGAGGACATCGAGCAACTCGAGTTCAAGCAGCAGACCGAGGTCCTCTCCAGCGAGGAGGAACGCGAACTCATCGAGAAGATCGAGGCCAAGCGAGAGGAGTACGCCGACCGCAAGGAAAAGCTCGAGGGTAGCTCCGAACTCGAGGACCTCCGCCGGGAAGCCGAGGAAGTCCGATCTGACGCCTCCCAGCACCACCAGAAGGTGACCGAGCTGGCGGACCAGGCCCAGGAGCACCACAACCAGATGATCGAGGCCTACCGCGAGGCCGACGACATCCGCGACGACGCCGACGACATGCACGAGAAGTTCGTCGAGGCCCAGGAGGCCGCCGACCAGCACCACGAGGACTTCGTGCGCGTCCAGAAGCGTCTCCGCGAGATGGACAAGCAGGAAGAAGAGCAGCGCAAGTCCGCTCGCGACAAAAAGAAGGAGGCGGCCAAGGAGGAAGCCGAGGAGATCTACCAGAAGTTCAAGGAGGGCGAGACCCTCGACACCGAGGACCTGATGAAGCTCCAGAAGACGGGGCTGCTCTGATCGCGGAATAGTCAGTAGGTCGTTTTCCGAATTCGCCGACGAGCGGCGCGTCTCCGTTCGCACCGTCCGTTTCTCCGCCGAGCGACGGGTCTCGACCGATGCGATCTATTACGCCGCCGAGCGACGGGTCTCGACCGATGCGATCTATTACGCCGCCGAGCGACGGGTCTCGACCGATGCGATCTATTACGCCGCCGAGCGACGGGTCTCGAGCGGCACGAACTAATCTATCGCCGAGCGTCGTGTCTCGAGTGGCGTCATCCTTCTTTCGGGCACGGTGATGAACGGGCCGATCGGTCCGGTACTGTGCAGGTCGACCAGCCGATCTCGAGGTCGGCGTCGGCATCGCGGCTGGAGCGAGGGCGGATCGACCGTCGTCGATGGTCGGTTCACTCGAGTCGGCGCACGATGACGGTTCCGTCGCCGTAGACGGTCACGCCGTATTCGTCGAGGGAGAACCAGAGGTGTCCGCCGTTGCGGACGCCGCCGCGTCGACTCGGCGCGAACAGCGCTTCCAGGCTGTCGGGGTCGATCCGTTCGTAGAGCTGGGGCACGTCCTCCGGTTCGGTACCCGCGAGGCGGGCGATCGCGGAGACGATCGTGACGGCGAGCGAATCGTCTTCGTCCCAGTCGTGTCGGATCGTCGTCGCGGTCCTCGGCTTCGGTTTCGCTCCGTGGGAGTTACCGTTTGTGGCGTTCATGATTTCGTCCCCCGATCACTGACTGTCTCGTCGCGTGACAGGGAGAAGTACCGTATGCGAGGGATCGGCATAAAACCCTGTCAGACAATTTTCTACCCGTTGTCGTACAAAATAATCGTTGGTCGGTCACGGGGTGCGGTTCCGCACCGAGCGGTGTCTTACGGAACGTCGGCCGCGCGGCGTCGCCGCGGACCGTGGGAGCGAATCGTCGGCGGCGCGGACGACCTGGGGATCAACAGTCCGAACGCTTCGGATGCGACGGCCGTCGACTCTCGACTGTTGCAGGTCCGTACGGTGCCCACCGATCGGCGGCTCGCGGCCGGAACGGCAGTCATTAACACCTTGGGCCCCCCAGCCATTCGTATGTTCCGAGGTGCCGACCGTGGATAACCTCCGTCGATTGAGCCGGCTCGCGGTGGTGCTGGTGGGCGTGACGATCGTCGCCGTCGCCGCCCTGGCGCTGTTCGTCGTCTGGCCGGAGACGCTCACGGACCTGTTCGGCGTCGTGATCACGCTCGTCGTCGTGATCGCCGGCATCAGGGTCGCCGGTGGCATCGCCCGTTCGATCGTTCCGTCGTACGACGTCGCGGAGGTCGCCGTCGAGGGTCCGATCACGCGCGACGGCGGCGGGGGCGGACCGCTACCCAGTCGTCCGAACTCGGCCAGCGCGGACGATCTCGTCGAGCAGATCGACCGGGCGAACGACGACGGCTCCGTCGACGCGCTGCTGGTGAAGCTCAACACGCCGGGCGGGGAGGTCGTCCCGTCCGACGACATCAGGCTGGCCGCCGACCGCTTCGACGGCCCGACGATCGCCTACACGACCGACACCTGCGCCAGCGGGGGCTACTGGATCGCGAGCGGCTGCGACGAACTCTGGGCCCGAGAGGGATCGATCGTCGGATCGATCGGGGTCATCGGCTCGCGGCTCAACGCGAGCGAACTCGCCGACCGGATCGGCCTCGACTACGAGCAGTTCACCGCCGGCGAGTACAAGGACGCCGGCCTGCCGTTGAAGGAACTCGACGACGACGATCGTGCGTACCTGCAGGGAATCGTCGACGAATACTACGACCACTTCGTCGACCGAGTTAGCGAGGGGCGCGATCTCGATCCCGACGCCGTTCGCGAGACGGAAGCGAGGATCTACCTCGGCGCACGCGCACACGACCTCGGGCTCGTCGACGAGCTCGGGACCCGCGAGGACGTCGAAGCCGCGATCGCCGACCGCCTGGGTCGGGACGAGGTGACGGTCGAAGCGTTCGAACCGGACCGGCCGCTGGTCCAGCGGATGGGTGCGAGCGCCGAGCGCGTGGCGTACGCGCTGGGTGCGGGGATCGCCGGCGTCGCCGACGAACGGGAGTTTCGCCTGCGGACGGAACGCCCGTAACGATGACGGCGGGCGCTGGCCGTATCGACCGGGGGTTAGCGAGCCGTCTCGACGATGGGGGCTATCGAGCCGTCTCGACGATGGGGGTGAGGGAGCCGTCCCGGTGGAGAGGAGTGGCGGGTCGTCCCGACGATGGGGGGCTGTCTCTCGTGGACGCTGTGAGAGGCGGCGGGCGCACCGCCGACGATGGTCCGATGGCTGCGTCCTCGACGCACGTGGCGGTGGATCATCGGACCGACGGCGTCGCCCGACCGCGGGCAGACACGTATCGGCGGGACTGACGGTCGGGCGGGAGGTAAAGGATTTTACCTACGCGGGGGCATGGGTCAGCACAGTGACCACCCTGGTCGTGTGCTTGGATCGAAGCGACGACGTCGGTCGCCGGACCGGGCTCGCCACGCCGGTCGTCGGCTGGGAGGCGGTCCGCGCGCTCGTGACGGACGTCGGACTCGCGGATCCCGAAGACTCGGGGGTGAACGCCCTGCTGGAGACGCTTCGGGTCGCCCAGCAGCTGCGCGACGACGACGAGGCCGTCGTCGTCGCCGTCGTCTCGGGGGACCGTGAGTCGATGGTGAGCGCGGATCGCGCGGTCGCCCGCCAGCTCGACGATCTCGTCGACGAGCACGATCCCGATTCGGCCGTGGTCGTCATCGACAGCGCGGACGACGAGCGGCTGGTGCCGATCGTCGAGAGCCGCGTCCGCGTCGACTCCGTCGACCGGGTCGTGGTCAGACAGGCCAGGGACATCGAGTCGACGTACTACCTGCTGAAGCAGTTTCTCGGCGACGAGGAACTTCGCCAGACCATCCTCGTTCCCATCGGCCTGACGCTGCTCGTGTTCCCGATGCTCGCGACCGTCGTCGGACCGGCCGAGGGAGCCGCGGCCATCACCACGGTAATCGGCCTCTTCTTGCTCTACAAGGGCTTCAGCGTCGACGAGATCCTCACCGCGTTCGCGATCCGGGCCCGGGAGTCGCTTTACTCCGGGCAGGTGTCGGTCGTCACGTACGTCGTCGCGGCCGGATTGACCCTCGTCGGCCTGTTCGCCGGCGGTCTGGGCGTCTCCGGCCTCGGTGACACGCACGGGATCGTCATCCCCGCGATGCAGTTCGCGTTCGACAGCGTGCCGTGGCTGGCGATGGCGGCCCTCGTCGCCAGCGCGGGTCGGCTGCTCGACGAGCTGATCCGCGACGAACCGCTGCGGCGGTCGTACCTGAACCTCCCGTTCGTCGTCGTCTCGGTCGGGCTCGTGATCCGCGGCTTCTCGGCGTTCTTCCTCGAGCAACAGGGCGTCATCGAGCCGCTCGTCGTGCCGACCATCGAGTTCGGCGTCGTCGAGATTTCGAGCTTCGCCGTCTCCGCGAGCGAGCGCCTGGCCTTCTACGTCGCGGTCGCGTTCGTCCTGAGTATCGTGGGCGTCCGCTTCGCGTCGTACCTGACCGGACCGTCCATCGACGAACCGGAACTCGCCGACGGCCCTGATTCCGATTGATCGACGGCGGAGGCGGTCCGTGCGCCGAGGACTCCGTGATCGGCCTGCCGCATAACGTCACTCCTTTGCTCGTCCGAGCGAATCGGTTCGTATGACCGAGGAGACCGGCGGGTGGGTCGCGCTCTTCTCCGGCGGGAAGGACTCTTCCTGGGCGCTCTATTGTGCGCTCGAGCGCGGGCTCGACGTCGAACGCCTGGTAACCGTCCACCCCGACGGAGACTCGTACATGTACCACGTCCCGGCGACCGAACTGGCGACGCTCGCCGCAGAGAGTATCGGCATCCCGACGGTCGCCGTCGAGCCGTCGGATTTCGAGGCCGAGTCGGCGGTCGAGTCCGGCAGGCAGGGGGACGCCGAAGTGGTGCCCCTGGAGTCCGCGCTTCGGAACCTGGACGAGGATCTGCCCGGTGGAATTCGAGGCCTCGTGGCCGGCGCCGTCGAGAGCGAGTACCAGACGAGTCGGATCGAAGGCGTTTGCGACCGGCTCGGCTGCGACCTCCTCGCCCCGCTCTGGCGGGAGGATCCGCGCTCCCTCGCCGAGGACATGCTGGAAGCGGGATTCGAGATCGTGATCGTGCAGGTGGCCGCGGCCGGCCTCGACGAGACCTGGCTGGGCCGAACGATCGACGCGGCGGCGCTCGCCGAGCTCGAGACCCTCGGCGAGGAGTACGGAGTCCACCTCCTGGGCGAGGGCGGCGAGTACGAGACGATGGTCGTCGACGGGCCCCACATGGACCGCCGGATCGATCTAACCTACGAGACCGAGTGGGACGGATCGCGCGGCTCGATCAGGGTGACCGAGGCACGGCTGGGGTGAGCCTGCCGGCTTTCTTGCCCCCGTGGTCGGAATCGTCGGTTCGCGTCGTTCGCCACATCGTCGGTTCGCGTCGTTCGCCACATCGTCGGTTCGCGTCACCACCGGATTGCGGGTTCACGCGGACTCGTCGCGGACCCCCGCCCGCTCGGTTTCGTCCGCGTACGTCCACCAGGCGATCCGGTCGATCTCTATCGGTCGGTAGGAACTCTCCACGGCCAGCCACTCGCAGGAGGCGATCGCCCGGAGCGGTTCCGAGGCGTCGAGGGGCGAGTCGGCCAGTTCCGCGTCGACGGCCTCTACCAGCCGCGTCACGTCCGGATCCGGCCTTGCCGCGTCGACGCCCGCGAGCATCCGGAGGTACTGGAAGCTGGACGGGCCGACGCCGGATATCGAGCCGATCGGATCCTCCCGATATCGATACGGGTCGGCCCCAGCGGCCCACCCCGTCAACGCGTCGAGATCGTCCGCTTCCTTCCGGTCGTCCAGTCTCGCGGCACCTTCGACGAGGACGCGGCGCTTTCGCTGGGCACCGAAGGCCTCGACCAGTGCCTCGTCGTCCGGCTCGATCGCGGCCAGGTCGGCGAACGAACTAACGCGTCCGTTCTCGACGAACGCGTCGCGAAAGCGCCCCACTGCTGGCTTGACGCCCGTTTCGAATCGCTGACCGGTCGTCGCGGCGGCGGTCTCGGCGAGGAGCAACACCGGATCGTCTCCCGTCCATCGATCGAGTTCGAGGAACGCGCGCGCGAGCTCGGCGTACGGCGTTCCGTCTGCGTACCGATCGAGGACGTCTTGGGCGGACGCCATTTCGTGAATCGATCTATCACAGACCGACCCCAAAGGTGTATCGCCCGGACCGTCGCGGCCGGCCTCCCCTCCGGCCGATGAGCGAGTCGCCGGCGTTCGCTCACTCGTTCGTCGAGATCTGCGTGTGAGCGCCGATCAGCGCCCCCGCCAG
This sequence comes from Halovivax sp., assembly GCA_007119345.1. Lineage (GTDB taxonomy): Archaea > Halobacteriota > Halobacteria > Halobacteriales > Natrialbaceae > Halovivax. The sequence continues at coordinate 14,209 of SKPV01000010.1, read as the reverse complement.
ATCGATGTCTTCGAGGAGCGTGTCCTCGTCGATGATCGAGCGACGAATGTCGACGTTTCTGAGTGTCACGTTCGAGAAGACGATCGCGTGATCGAGGTTCGTGTTCACGATCTCGGCGTCGCCCATCACGTGGACGTTCTCGCCGATGGACGCCCCCTCGAGTGTCGCGCTCTCGTCGACCAGCGACTCGCCGTCGAGGTGCCAGGCGACGGCGTCGAGGTAGCTCTCGGGCGTGCCGATGTCGAACCACGCCTCCTCGAAGGGGTAGGCGTAGGTCGGTTCGCGTTCCTGGAGCCACTGGACGAACCAGCCCGGCTCGTCCGGGTTGTTCCCCTCCGAGAGGTACATCGAGAGCAACGAGAGGGTATCACGCGGGAAGGCGTAACAGGCGATGGAGACGAGGGTGCTCTTCGGATCGTCCGGTTTCTCCTGGAAGTCGACGACCCGGTCCCCCTCGAGTTCGACGAGCCCGTACGCCTTCGCTTTCTCCCGGGACCCGACGTCGTAGGCGGCGAGCGTCGGCGCCTCGCGCGATTCGAAGTAGTCGAGGAAGTCGGCGACCGCGAAGCTGATGAGGTTGTCGCCGGCGATCACGAGGAGGTCGTCGTCGACGCCCTCCCGGTCGATCAACTGGGCCAGCGCTCCGACGACGCCGAACTTGTCGTCCTCCCCGGTCGTCTCCTCGACCGAGAGCCGCGGTTTCTCGTAGTCGGCCTCGGCGAGGTGCGCCTCGAAGTCGGGAGCGAACCGCTCGTTGGTGCTGACGAACACCTCGTCGATGCGGTCGTCCCGCTCTAGCTCCGCGAAGATCCGGTCGACGACGGTCGATTCGCCCACCGGGAGGAACATCTTCGGCCGATGCTTCGTGATCGGCCACAACCGCGTCGCGTACCCGCCGGCGAGCACGACGGCTTTCATGTCACCCCGCTTCACTCCGGTGGAGTAAGTCTCTTGCCCTTGCTTTCGGGCTCGCCGCGGCGACGTCGGGCGATCAGCGTTCGGTCGACGCCGCCTCGAGGCCCTCGGCCAGGACCTCGATCGGGGTCGGCGGCGAGTCCCCCGTCGGTCGCGTCTCGAGCTGCGTCCGACAGGAGGCACCCGGTGCGACGACCCGCTCGCCGGCACTCTCGCTCACCTGCTCGAAGAGGACGGACGCGATCGCGTCGCTCATCGAGGCGTGTTCGGCCTCGTAGCCGAAGCTGCCGGCCATCCCGCAGCAGCCGGAGTCGAGTCGGTCGACCTCGTAGCCCGCCCGTCGGAGTACCGCGACCGCGTGACCGTCGGCCTTGCCGGCCTTCTGGTGGCAGTGGCCGTGGTAGGTCAGCGCCGTCGGCGCGGCCGGTTCGACGGCGACTTCGCGATCGAGGTCGAAACGGTCGAGGTACTCGCAGACGGCGTAGGTGGCGTCGGCGAGTCGATCCGTCTCCTCGCCCGGGAACAGGTCGCGATAGTCGGACTGCAACATGACGGCGTCGGAGGGCTCGATCACCACGACGTCCCACCCGTCCTCGACGAGCGGCGCGAGCGTCCGGACGTTTTCGCGGGCCCGGTCGCGTGCCAGGTCGAGAAATCCCTTCGAGAACGCCGGTCGGCCGGTGTCGCCGAGCGCGGGCGGTACCGCCAGGCGGACGCCCGCGGCTTCGAGGACCCGAACGGCCGCCCGGCCGGCGTCGGGGTTCGAGTAGTTCGTGAACGTGTCGGGGTAGAGGATCGCCTTCCGGCCCCAGTCGGGAGACGCGACCCGCCGCGGTCGATCCTCGAACCAGGTTCGGAACGTCCGGCGGTGAAACGTCGGGAGCGGTCGGTCGGCGGCGATCCCGACGGTTCGCTCGAGCACCCATCTCGACCCGGGAATCCTCGGCAGGGCGTTCGAGAGGGGGGCGAGTCGGCTTCCCCACTTCGAGAGCTCGTGCACGCGGGCGAAGAGGTGGTCCCGCACCGAGGCGCCGTTGCGCCGATGGTACTCGTGGGTGACCTCCGCCTTGAGCTTCGCCATGTCGACCTCGCTCGGGCAGTCCACGGCGCAACCCTTGCAGCCGATGCAGAGGTCCATCACCTCCCGGACGAACTCGTCGGAAAAGGCCTCCTCGGACGGCAGCTCGCCGCTCATCGCCCGCCGGAGCGCGTTCGCGCGGCCGCGCGTGCTCGTGATCTCCTCCCGGCTCGCGCGGAACGTCGGACACATCACGCCGCCCGTGGTGGACTGCTCGCCCCGACACCCGCCGCAGCCGTGACAGAGCTCGACCATCCCCTGAAAGCCGTTATCGTTCTCCCAGGCCAGTTCCGGCCTGAAGCCGCTTTCGAACTCGTAGTCCGGGTCGAATCGAAGGTCCTCACGCAATTCGACCGTCGCCCCCCGGGCCGGTCCGCCGTCGGGAATGTCCGCGGCGTCGAGCCCGCACACCTGACCGGGGTTGAGCAGCCATTCGGGGTCGAACGCCGTCTTCAGGCCCAGGAATGTCTCCCAGACGCGCTCGCCGTACAGTTTCCGATTCCACATCGTTCGCGCTCGCCCGTCGCCGTGCTCGCCCGAGACCGCCCCGCCCATCTCGACGACGAGATCCGTCACCTCGTCGGCGATCCCGTGGAGTTGGTCGAGGCCGAACTCGGTCTTCGTGTTCACCAGCGGGCGAACGTGCAGGACGCCCGGTCCGGCGTGCGCGTAGAAGGTGGCGTAGGTGTCGTAGGACTCGAGGATGGATTCGAACGCCTCGACGAACTCGGGGAGTCGATCCGGCGGGACCGCCGTGTCCTCGATGAACGAGATGTGCTTCTCGTCGGTCGTCCGGGAGAGCAAGATCGGCAGGCCGGACTTTCGGAGCTTCCACAGCGACGTCCGGTCGGCCCGTTCGTAGGCTTCGAGCGCGTCGATCGCCGTCGCCGCCGCGGAGGATTCGGGCGCCCCGCCGGGTGGCGACGCCACCGGCTTCACGGTCGGACAGCGGTCGGCGAGCAGCCCGGCGACCTTCGCCCGTCGTTCGGCGTCGTCCTCGGCGTAGAACTCCACGAGCAGCGTCGCGTTCGTCCCCTCGGGCAGTCGCGCCGCGACGGGGCCGAACTCGGCGGTTCCGCGGGCGAGGTCGAGCAGTACGTCGTCGAGCACCTCGACGGCCGCGGGATCGTGGTCGAGGATCGGCGCGACGTCCGCCATCGCGTCGTGCAGGTCCCGGTAGCACAGCAGCGCGACCGACTTCGTCTCGGGGATCGGCTCGAGCGAGACGGTCGCTTCGGTGACGATCGCGAGGGTCCCCTCGCTGCCGGCGAGCAGTCGGGCGAGGTTGATCCTTCCCGCCTCGCCGGTCGCTTCCCCGCCCGGGAGTCGTTCGCCACGGGCCTCGGCCACGAGCCGGTCGAGGTTGTACCCGGAGACGTTGCGCTTCAAATCCGGGTAGGCCTCGTCGATGGCGTCGGCGTCTTCCTCGAGGATCCGCGCGACTTCTGCGTAGATCCGCGCTTCGAGGTCGCCGTCGGGATCGCCCCGGTCTTCCAGTTCCGACACCTCGATATCGCCGAATCGGGTCACGGTGCCGTCCGCCAGCACCACCTCGCACTCCTCGACGTACGCGTCGGTCTTCCCGTACTGCAGCGAGTGGGCGCCCGTCGAGTTGTTGCCGATCGCGCCGCCGATCGCGCTCTTGTCGCCCCAGGCGGGATCCGGTGCGAACTTGAGTCCGTGGGGTGCGAGTCGTTCGTTGAGGGTTCCCAGGATCGTCCCCGACTGGACGGTGGCGGTCCGCGCGTCGGGATCGACGTCGATCACGTCGTTCATGTGGCGGCTGAAGTCGAGGACGACGGCGCGATTGACCGTCTGCCCGGCCAGGCTCGTCCCGCCCCCGCGCGGGAGGACGGGGATCTCTCGCTCCCCACAGTAGTCCATTACGGCGGCGACGTCTCCGCCCGATCGCGGGAAGACCACGCCGATCGGCGTCACCTCGTAGGGGCTCGCGTCGGTCGCATACAGCGAGCGCGAGTAACTGTCCATCCGAACCTCCCCGTCCACGCGCGCCGCGAGGTCGGCGGCCAGTCCGGGCCGCTCGCCGTCGTCGCTCGCGTAATCGTACGTCGCTCTGGCGTCCTCCGCCGGGCCACCCTCCGTCGCCATGTTCCGTCCCTGTGTCGTGGACACAATTAAACGTGCGGACGGTTCGGGGCGGATTCGACGGTGCGTGCGACAGCAGACCATATCGGAACTGACATTCCTGCCATTTATACCGGGAAACGCGGCCAGGCCACGCCATGCGGGACGAAATCCACACGACCCGTCGAACCGTCTGCAAGACGATCGCGTCGCTCGGCCTCGCCGGTGCGGCGCTCACCGGCGCCGCTGCTGCGTCGGCGGTCGATTCCGAAGAGAAGCGAACCGCTCTCGAGACCGTCGATCGGGACGCGCTCGAAGCGGCCGTCGACCGACGCGGAAGCCGGGATCCCGAGGAGGTGGCGGTCGCGCTTCCCGACCGCTTCGAACTCCACGAGGGCGTCGTCGACCGGATCGTCGACGGCCGCCACGTCGTGATACTCCTGCAGGACGAGGACGGCGTCTACGACGAGCTGGTCGAACCGCGAGAGGAGCTGCCGGACGTGGAGGAAGGCGACAGGCTGCTGGTGGTTCTGGAGGACGACGAGCTGGCGTTCGTCGTTCGGTGTCCGTCGAGCGACGGAGCCGGTCGGTGATCGGGGCCTGCTTCGTTAGCGAGTCGGTGCAGGTCCGCCCCGAGAGTAGCGAGTCGACGCGCCGACTGCCCCGAGACCGACGACGCTGGGAAGATCTTCGACGTCCCATCCGGGCGGAACCGGTCGGCGAATTAATCCGAGGCGGGTTCGCCGGGCCCTGCGGCCGTCGGAACCGGTCGGCTTCGCTTGCGGTGGACGTAGAGCCCGGCCGACAGCGATCCGAGCCCGAGCAGGAGGATCACGAAGTTGGCCAATCCGCCCACCCAGGGGAGTTGCGCGAGCACCGATCCGACGAGCAAGCCGACGAACAGCGCCAGCCACCGGTTCTCGACGTCGGCGTACGACAGCAACCACGAACCGACCGCGAACCGACCGTAGACGAGGGCGATCCAGACGACGATGGCGAACGCCAGCGCGCCGACGATCGTGACGGGGATGCCGATCACGGTGATCGCGAGCGCGATCAGCAGGATCGGCACGCCGACGAGCACGGCCAGCCCGATAGCCCCGGTCCTCACCGGATCGGCCGCGACTCGGTCGCCGACCGCCGTGGAGAACCGCGGGAACAGCGCCAACAGGAGCGCTCCGAGGAGGAGATTGAGCGCGAACGCGTAGACGGCGAAGAGCCACGACGCCAGCGGCTGGACGTCGCCGACGAGTCCGACACCGAGCGTCGAATCGTGAGTGACGTCGCCGGCAACCGCGTCAGTGTTGCCCTCGAGCGAGCCGTCGTAGGTCAACGAACCGCCGAGCGCGGCGTCGTCACCGAGGCGGATCGTGTCCGCCCCGACCGTGGCGTCGCCGTCGATGCTGCCGTCGATCAGGACGTTCGCTGCGCCGACGTCGAAGGTGCCGCCCACTTCCCCACCGTCCTCGACGTGGACGTTCCCGGCCCCGGTCGAGACGTCGCCGTCGACCGTACCGGCGATGCGGACGTTGCCGGCGGCGACGTCGAGGTCGCCCTCCACCGTTCCGTCGACGTGGACGTTCCCGGCGAGCGCGGAGACGTCCCCCGTGACGGTCCCCTCGACGATCACGCTCCCGGCGACGGCGCTTACCTCGGAGACGGTTTCTCCCTCTTCCACGACGACAGTCCCGCCCACGCCGGTCTCGGCGATCGCAACTCCCGGCACGAGTGCGAGAGCGAGGGTAACGACGAGGATCCACACCGCGAAGCGGTGAGCGTGTGGCGATCTCATACGCCCAGTAGTCCGCGGAGCGGCTTATACTGTTCACAGAATTACAACAAAGCGGAGGGTCTCGAGGGCGGTGACGGCGGTCACTCCGCGGACTCGGACCGGTAACCCGAACGGAAGCGATCGCTTGCAGCTCTCCAGTTTCGTGTATCCTGAGGCGGTCCCGATGCCTACGAACCGGATTCACCGGTGTACGCGCGGTTTGGGCGGCCGATGCGTCGCTACGTGTCGTCGATCCACTCGGTCGCCCACCGCTCGATGTCTTCCAGTACCGGGCAGAGCGCCTCGCCCTTCTCGGTGAGGCTGTAGTAGCTGGCGATCGGCTGCTCTTCGACTCGACGCGAGACGAGTCCGGTTTCGCCGAGATCGTCGAGCACTCGCGACAGCGTCCGGGAGTTGGCGCCCGTCGATCGCTTGATCTCGTTGAACCGCTTCTCGCCGTCCTGGAGGTCGTGGAGGACCAGCAGTCGCCACTGGGATCCGATCTGTTCGACCGCCTCGACCACCGGACAGGCTTCCGGATTGCGCTCCTCGACGCTCGTCTCAGCCGCGGTAGAGTTCCGTGACATGGCCGTTACGTGGTGGCTCCCTTGTCGCCGAGCAGATATATAGATTCCGTGCCGAACCTGGTAACGCAATGAAACCAAATGTGCGCCGCGGGACGGTCTCGCTCGGAACCCGATCGGACGGCTCGACCGAGGGGTGGGCGTGATGACGGCGACGACCGTTCTCGTCGCGGGGGCGACCGGCAACCAGGGTGGGGCAGCGATCGACCACCTTCTCGCTCGCGAGGAGTCTTTCGACGTGCGGGGGCTCACGCGTGATAGTGGAAGCGACGCGGCGAGCGCGCTGACCGACCGCGGCGTGACGATGGTCGAGGGCGATCTGAACGAACCCGACTCCCTGCGGCCGCACGTCGCCGACGCCGACGCCGTCTTCGCGGTGACGAACTTCTGGACGCAGGGGTACGAGCGACAGGTCCAGCAGGGGACGAATCTCGCCGACGTGGCGGCCGAGGAGGGCGTCGAACAGTTCGTCTTCAGCGGGGTCGGGAGTCATCACCGGGACACCGGGGTTCCCCACTTCGACTCGGCTCGGGAGATCGAGCGCCACGCCCGCGACCGCGACCTCCCGATGACCGTACTCCAACCGGTGTTCTTCTTCCAGAACCTCGAGGCGTTCGCCGAGGATATTCTGGACGGGACGATCGCCCTTCCGCTCGAGGCGGGCGTTTCACTCCAGATGGTCGACGTCGACGACGTCGGTCGCGCCGCCGCAGTGGCCGTCGCGAATCCCGGGGACTTCGTCGGCGAGCGGTTCGATACTCGCGGGGGACGAGCTGACGCTGGCGGAGACGGCTGACGCGCTCTCGACGGTTACGGGTGTCGACGTCGAGCCGTACCACGTCCCCGTCGAGGACGCCTTCGACGATTTCGGCGAGGAGTTCGCCGTCATGTGCGAGTGGTTCAACGAGGTCGGCTACGACGGGGACCCCGAGGCGCTCGAGGAGCGGTTCGGCTTCGAATTCACGGAGCTCGACGGGTACCTCCGCGCGCACGGCTGGGAGGACAAAGATGGGATGGCGGCCACGCCCGGCTGGGTGAAGGCGATGTCGTAAGTCGGTCCGACAGGTCCGTCGGCCCGGACGTCCGGGCGACGGTTCGACGGGATCCGACGCACACGCTTTTTACGGGGGTCGTGGAACGCCCGCTCATGAGCGACGTACTCGTCGTCGGCGGCGGTCCCGCCGGCCTCACCGCTGCACTGTTCACGGCGAAGAACGGTCTCGAGACGACCGTCTTCGACGCCGACGGGACGTGGATGCACAAGGCCCACCTCTTCAACTATCCGGGAATCGGGTCCGTCGACGGGTCGGTCTTTCTGGAGATTCTCCGGAACCAGGTCGATACCTTCGACGTCGACCGGCACCAGGGCGAGACGGTCGAGGCCGTCGACCGAGGCGAGGGCGGGACGACCGTTCGGACCGACGACGGCGAGTACGAGGCGCCGTACGTCGTCCTCGCGACGGGCGCGGATCGGTCGCTCGCGGAGTCGCTCGGCTGTCGGTTCACCGACGACGAGGTGGTCGACGTCGACGTGACGATGGAGACGTCGGTCGAGAACGTCTACGCGACCGGCGCCATGGTGCGAGCCGAGGAGTGGCAGGCGGTCATCTCCGCGGGGGACGGTGCCGCGGCGGCGCTCAACGTGCTGACGAAAGCGCGCGGCGACAACTTCCACGACTTCGACACCCCGGCCGACGCGGAGAACGTCTACGCGAGCCTCGTCGACGCCGGGTGATCGACGCTCCCGGACGCCGCCGGTCTATTTCGCCGCGTCGCCGAGTACGCGGGAGGACGCGGGGACCGGATTCGATCAGGTCGGCGCGACGACGTCCTCGCACTCGGGACACTCGGCGTAGACGCCGGGTCCGGCGTCGGTTTCGTACTCGATGATGACGCGCGATCGAGGGACGGCCGCCCGACAGTGCGGACAGTCGCCTGCCACGGATTGCTCGCTGGACATGGGTGAACGGGGATCGTGTGGATACCCGTCCCGATCGGGCAAAAGGGCGATCCAACCGGATCGAAAGTGAAACTAGAAGAGCTCGACGGCGATCCCGTCGGCCGCGAGCTCCTCGCGGAACGCTTCGGCGTCGGTCTCGATGGCCTCGAAGGTGTCGTAGTGGACCGGGAGCACGAGGTCGGCGTCGACGGCGCGCGCGAAGTCGGCGGCCTCGTGACGATCCATCGTGTAATGGCCGCCGATCGGTGGGAGGAAGACGTCCGCGTCGACGTCCCCGTGGTGATCGAGGAAGTCCGTGTCGGACGGGTAATAGACGTCGGTTCCGTCGACGGTCAGAACCAGCCCGACCACCTCGCCCTCGTCGTGGAACGGATCGCCGTCGTCGTCGACGTGGTCGCCCGACGGGTCGTTGTGCGCTGGAATCGATCGAACGCCGACACCGTCGACCGTCCGCTCGCCCTCGTGCGGGAGCTCGACGACGTCGAACGCGAGCTCGCTCGCGTCCACCGCTTCGTAGACGGCGACCGTGGCGTCATCGCGCGCGATCGCTCCGATGCCGTCCGGGTCGTAGTGATCGAAGTCGTCGTGGGTGACGAAGACGAGGTCCCCGTCGTCGGGTGCGCCGTCCAGGACCTCGCTCCACGGGTCGAGGTAGATGACGGTACCGTCGCCCGTCTCGATGCGGACACTCGCGTGCCCGAGTCGCTCGAATCGGAGTTCGCCGTGCTCGACTACCATGATCGCCGGTCGCTACCACGGCGAATGAAATAAGGGGAGAGGGGGACGTCCGGGAGTGCGATCCGCGGCGTACGTCCGTGCGGCCCCGGGACAATAATGATCGCTCCCCGCGTAGGCGGTGGCATGCGTCACCGTCTCTCGGCGCTCCTCCGGCGGTCGACGGACCCCAGCCCGGCCGAGTCGGCGGCGAGCACCTCGTTCGTCTCGACGCCGAACCTGGCCGTCGAGCGGGGAGGTACGGTCGACGCCCTCCGTGCGATGGAAGCCGCGACGGTCGATCGCTTCGCCCTCGCCCTCTGGGAGGCGCTGGGCTGGGAGACGGAACCGATCGAACCGCTCGGGGACGACGATCCGACCGGAGTCGCGAGGACCGGTGGATCCGACGATCGATCCGCGCTTTTGGTCACCGCACCGTACGGCGAACACGCGACGCTCGACGCCGAGACGGTCCGCCGAATCTCCTCCGTCGCGGAGGTCTCCGTCGAGATCGACGAGCCGATCCTCCTCACGACGGGTCACGTCCCGGGTCGAAGCCGGCGACTCGCTGACGAGCTGGGCGTGACGATCCTCGACGCGCAGGCACTCGCCGACCTGATCGCGGACGCGGAACTCGTCGAACTGCTCGCGTCGTACGCTCCGGTGACGATCGACGACGGGCCGACTTGCGAAGGACCGGACGCTGCCCGTTCTCGACGCCGATCCGAGAACTCGATCGTGCACGCCCGGTTCGACCGGCGCCACGACGTCGCGGACGACGACGCCCGGTCCGTCCCCGACCGGTGGCACCGTCTGATCCTCGCGAGCGTCGGGGGCTGGATCGCCCTCGTGGTCGGCGTGAACGTCCTCTCCGATCCCGCCCCGGCGCTCGTCTTTCTCGCGGCGTGGCCCGCGCTTCCGCTGGCCATTTACATGGACGCCGCGGCCGTCTCCGAGCGGGTCACCTGGCCGGAGAACGCGTGGCTGTACGTGGTTCCGTCGCTCGTCGGTATCTTCGCGATCGTCCCCGGGGCGGTGTACCTATACCGGCGTCGACGCCGACTTCGCGAGCGCGAGCGCGATCGCGGGATGGACGGGAATTCGATCGGCGGGTCTTCCAGGCGGCCGCCCGGAGAGCGATCCCGGTCGAACGCGACGACGGGAAATCCCGGTCATCCGCCGACCATCGCGTCGTCGACCGGGATCGCGGAGCGCGAGGATCCGCCGACCATCGCGTCGTCGTCGAGGGCAATCACAGAGCGCGAAGAACCGTCGAGCGGGCGGGTCGTCCACGGCGAGCGCGGGCCGACGGTTCGCACGATCGAGTACGAGGGTCGGCTCTACCGCTGTGCCGTCGCGCGTTCGCCGAACGACCGGTGGCGACTGGCCGTTGGTCGTCCGCTCGAATCCGGTGACCCTCGGCCGCTCGACGCCGACGGCTCCCGATCGCGATCGTCCGACGGCGGGAGATATCGCCACCGCGACAGATCACCGGAGCGAGTGTTCGTTCACGAGGACGGCGAGTTCCACCGGACGGTGCCGGTCGAGGCCGTCGAGAACGGCGCGATCGCGAATTCGGGTGACGCCGTTCTCGTCGCCCGCGCCGGTGGGTCCGGTGAGTCGACGCACCTTCACGTGGACGTCGCGGACGGGGAAGAGAACTTCCGGCGGACCGTCGCGGCGATCGTCGGGCCCTGTGCGATCTCGGCCGACGGGCGGTACGTCGCCGCGTCGACGTTCGCGCCGGATCGCCGGACCGTCGTCTACGACGTCGATCGCGGCGAACGGACGGCGAACCACGAAAACCGCCTCGGCAACGTCCAATCCCTGGAGTTCGTCACCCGCGACGGCGGCTGGCACCTGCGACTCGGTGACGGGGCCGACCCGCGCTACGTCATCGCAACGAACGGACGGGTCGTCAGAAAGCACGACCGCGCCCGGTGGGAGGAGCGGCTGGCGTCGCTTCGAAACGATGGCGATATCGACGAACTTCGCGGGGTGCTCCGCGAGCTGTGGCTGCTGTACGAGGAGGCGGAGCGACCTCGCGAACGGCGACGCCTGGCGAACGCCCAGGCCGACACGCACCTGCGACTCGCGTCGCTGCTGGCGGACCGATCGACGGAGCGAGCGGTCGTCCAGCGACACCTTCGACGAGCGACGGCGCGCTATTACGAGGTCCTCCCGTGGCCGGCCGGCAAGCGTGGCGCGGCGAGCGCTCTCCACGCCGCGGCGTCGGAACGCCTCGACGCCGGCGAGTACAACGGCGCGATCGCCCGGTTGGAGGCGATCCGTCGCCTGGAATCGGGCTACGATGAGACCCTGCTTCCGTCGGACGCGCGGCGGATCGACGACGTCGTCGACTGACGCGGACGCGCCGTCGACTGGCTCGCCGATTCCGTCGACTGACCCGCAGACGCTGGCGACAGACTGGGCGACGCCGGCGACTGGCTCGGCGATCCCGTGGACTGACTCGCAGACGCAGGCGACCGAACCGACGGCTCTTCGCGGGAGTGCGGGTATCGAATCGGTCGTCTACTCCAGGTAGACTTCGGGGTCGACCGTCGAGCCGTCGACGTCGCCGCGGTCGAAGAAGGTCACGTCGGTCACGTCGCCGTAGACGAGAAACCGCTGGACGTCGGCGTCGACGGCACCCTGGACGGCGGCGCCGGAGACGATCGTGGCCTCCTCGAGGGGATTGGCCGCGTCCATCTCGATTCGACCGTCGACCGTGATCTCGAAGCCCGCGGGCGTCCCCTGGCCTTCGATCGTAAGGATCTTTGCGTCGGTCCGTCCGTTCGTGTCGTCCAAATTCGTTCGTGGAGGTCGTTCGGATTCCATACTCCTCGGAACTCAGTGGGGTAGGTATAAGCTTTCCTGTCCAAAAAAATTCACTATATCTCGACTATCTCCGAAGAGAATTCGTTTACCGCCGTTCGGACTGGCCTCCCCCGACGGATCCACCCTTCTGGTTGCCCTCGGCGGCGTTGCTCTGGGCCCGTTTGCTCGTGGCCCTCGGCGCCGTCGCTCTGCGCTCGTTTGCTCGCCAGACGATCGGCGGGTCGACTCGGATCCGAGCCAACTGGATACGGTTTCGCCCGCTCCGCTTGCGGGCGGTGGCCGTCAGTCACTCGAATCCGGGCCGCGTTCGGTACGCTCGGCTCGTGGAGTTGCTCGCCGAGAGAATATGGGCTAACTCGGAAATGAGTCAGTAAGAATATTGATTCGTTCGGGAACTGAACGCTACTGGTTGCCCCATCGCTGTCGGGGGTTTTGGTCCATCGGAACTCCGTGGTTAATCATGGAAGACCACAGATCACTCGACCTCGATCCGATTGGCCCGAGTATGCCCAGCCGCTGTATCTCGACCGCAAAGCGAGGTGCTCGATGGAAAAGACGGTTGACGGTCATCGACACCGAACGTTTCACTTCGCACGGTGGTGTGATGAGAAAGACATCGACAATCTGAACAGCCTCAGGACGGTATCTCCACGAGTACCGACCCCAGTGCAAGGTGGATGGCGACCGCAGCGCCGTATCACTACAGACGAAGAAGAGTACTATCTGAGTCTTCATCCGCTGGTGTGGGGCTATCGAAGCCGTTGATCCGAATTCCTACAACTTCAGCCGTGATGCCACAGTTTCCGCCGGAGGAACAACAGCGTGCTGAGTTATTGGAATAATGTCGTAAAAGGAAAAATCTCAGGCAGACGGTTTACGCGCTCCGAGGACGCAGAGTCCCAGGATTGCGACGACAGCGAGGACGACCCCGAATCCAGGGATTTCGTCGCCATCGGCTTCGTCGTCTGCTACCCCGTCGTCCTCATCGTCATCGGCTTCGTTGCCCGCTGCTTCATCGTTCTCCTCGTCATCTGCTTCGTCGCCCGAAGGCTCATCGTCGTCGGATTCGCCGTTCTCGACTTCGAAATCCACCACCGAGAGGACGGTGCTATCCTCGTCGACGAGTTGGAGTTCGTACACCCCCGTCTCGAGGTCCCCGGGATCGACTTCGACGTCGACGGTGGTCGTCTCCCCGCCTTCGAGATCAACGGACGTCGATGCTAGCTCTTCGCCATCCAATCGGACCATCACGGTCTCGGAGCCGTCACCGTCGCCCTCGTTTGTGAGGACGATATCGAGGGAAACGGTGTCGCCAACGTCGACACGCTCGGTGTCGATGGTCACGTTCGTCACCGAAATGTCGGCTGACGGCGAGGGTGCTGGAGGCAGTGATGGCGAGGATTCAGCAACGATCTCGACCGAATAGGTATCGTTGACCGACGGATCGTCGATATCCCACGCTTCAAGTTTCGAAAACTCCTCGGTCTCGAGCGTGTCAGTTTCGTCGCCATCGAGGAGCTCGAACGTCGTCAGTGCTTCCCCGTCCTCGAACTCTAGCGCAACCCGGCGTGGGTCGTCATCGAGGGGATTCTCGATATCGATGTTGGTCATGGAGTCGTCGCCGGTGGTGTAGGGCTCACCGTCGATGTCGGTTGCGTTCACAACTTCAAGTTCGAGTGGCTCACCCTGTACAACCGGGTCGTCGATTGGCTGTACTTTGAAGGAGGCGAGACGAGAGGCGACAATATCGACTGAATAGGTGTCGTTGACCGAGGAGTCATCGATATCCCAGGCTTCTAACCCAGACACTTCACCGAGACTGAGGTCCTCAGTTTCGTCCTCGTCGAGGAGTTCGAAGGTCGAACGCGCCTCCCCATCTTCGAATTCCAGGGCGACCCGTCGTGGGTCATCGTCGAGCGGGTTCTCTATATCGATGTTCGTCAGGGAATCGTCACCGGTGGTGTACGGCTCTCCGTCAATGTCGGTCGCGTTGACGAACTCGAGTTCGAGCGGTTCACCCTGCACGATCGGTTCGTCGACTGGCTGGACCTCGAACGAGGCGAGTCGGGAGGCAACGATTTCGACGGAGTAGGTGTCGTTGACCGAGGGGTCGTCGATATCCCAGGCCTCGAGTTCTGCATACTCCTCGAGATCGAGATCCGCCGTCTCGTCCTCGTCGAGCAACTCAAACGTTGCCAGTGCCTCTCCGTCCTCGAACTCGAGGGCGATCCGTCGTGGATCGTCGTCGAGCGGGTTCTCGATAT
>SKPV01000034.1 GCA_007119345.1 Halovivax sp. | reverse complement strand
GCGCGGCCAGTCCCGACCGCGAGCGACCGGACGCGTCCTCCGGTGACGACTTCGCGGCCCGTCGGAGCCCGCGATCGCCGACCAGCGACCGGACGCCGCCCGCCCGGAGCGAAGCGATCCGGGCGCGGATCGACGGGTCGGCGCTCGCCGCCGCCTCGACGCCGTACCAGACGGTCACCAGGAGGGGAACGACGACGAGGACCCACCGGTGGAGCGGGACGCCCGCGGCGTCGACGGCGGCGAGGAGCCATCGCGAACTCGCACCCGACCACAGGAGGCCGTCGACCACCGCGAGCAGCGCGACCGCCGCCGGAATCCCGGTCGCGGCGCCGACGAACAACCGCTCGCGCCGGCTGGCGGCGGCGATCGCGATCGTGCGGAACGCGACCGCGGCGGCCGAGACGGCGACGACCGCGAAGAGCCACGCGGGGAGGGTCCCCGGTCCGCCGGCGACGGCGGCGTACCCGATCGGACCGACGACGCCGAGCAGCGGGACGGCGACGACCGCCGCCGGCGAGGCCGCCGCGAGGTACGCGTCGACGTATCGGCGGTAACAGGCGACCGCAATCGCGCCGATCGATCCCACGGCGATCGCGACCAGCAGCGCACCCGCGGCGGCGGCGACGTCCGCCACCGAGCCGCCGGCGCCGGCCCGACCGACGACGTAGCGGATCCCGTCCATCGCTCCGGTTCCCAGGAACACCGCGACGAGGGTCGCCAGGATCGAGGCCGGGACGGCGAGCACTTCGAGCCCCACGAGAAGTGCGTGCCCGTCGCGCGTCCGACGCGGCCGATACATAGCTATGGCGTCATTCTTCGTGGCCAATAAATATTTTATGGATGAATCGGTCGATAGCACGTCTTGAAGCGAGCGTGCGGCCGTTCAAGCGGATATTTCGGACGTCCACATCTTACGAAATTTACGGGACGACGAAGGGTTCGATTCCTGACGAATCATATTGAGGCATACCTTTTTCTGCGATGAATGTGAACCCCTCTCGAATAGCATGCCAGAACAGATCGAATTAGAATGTGTCTCGTGTGAAAAAACGTTCGAACCGGCGCCCAACGGGGGTTTCTGTCCGGATTGTGACACTCCCCATCCCGACCACGACCGTCCGGACGAGGAGTCGGACGACTCGGACGCCGACGACTCGGTCGAAGAGTCGATCGATGAGTGGGCCGACGAGGAGGAGGAAGCCGACGACGACGCGGACGAGGAGTCCGACGAACCGGCGGCGGACGCCGACGAGGAAGACGATGCGGACGACGCGGCGTCCGAGGAGGACGTCGAAGTCGAGTACGAGGAGGACGACGACGAGTCGGCCGACGAGGCGGCGACCGTCGACTGCGGATCGTGCGGGTCGTCGGTCGACGCGTCCGCCTCGTTCTGTCCCGACTGCGGCGCCGAACTCGGGGCGACGGACGACGAGTCCGACTCGCTCGAGGCCTGTCCCGACTGCGGGAATTCCGTGGACGACGAGTCCTTCTGTCCCGACTGCGGGACGCACCTGGATCCCATCCGGGACGGTGAAACCCCCGACGAAGGTGAGGCGCCCGACGAATCGGACGCGGACGCGAGCGACGATGGCACCCCCGAGACGGTGACGCTCGTGGTCGGCGGCGAGGAGCACACCTTTGGTGACGGCGACACGTTCGGCCGCCAGGACGCGGACTGGCTCGACGACCTGGTGGCCGCCGCTGGCGGCCGCGAGGCGGCGACGTACGTCTCGGGCGACCACCTCGAGTTCTCTGTGGAGGACGACGGCGTCTACGTGAGGGACGTCAGCACGAACGGAACCAAGCGAAACGGAACGGATCTCGAGGGCGAGACCGCCCAGCTCGAGGACGGCGACGTGCTCGAGCTCGCCGGGCGCGCCGAGGTCGAGGTGAAGCTGTAAGCCCCGCGTGGCTCGACGGCCGGATCGCGGGCGACTGCGGGTCCCGTTCGTCGGGCCGCGGGCGACTGCGAGTCGAGGTTCGCGGATCCGACGTCCGCCGCCCGCGTCCGTCGGCCGGCTGGACGAGAGCCGTAACTATACCCAGAATTACAAGAAAATGTCCGAAAAAGTTATCGGATACTCCCGATATCACTAGTCAGTTACCGTCATGACCGCAGAAATTTCAGCGAACGTCAACCGACCGTACCTCCCGGAGACCGGCGGCGGCATCTCGTGCGAGCTCGTCGTCGAGCCGGAGTCCCAGGACGCGACCGCCCAGCGGTACGTCTCGTTGTGTATCGACAGTAGCGGGTCGATGTCCTACGACAAGATGGACCAGGTCCGGGACGCAGTGAAGGTCGTCTTCGGCCTCCTCAACGACGACGACTACCTGAGCATCGTCACGTTCGACAACGAGGTCGACGTCGTCCTGGAGGCCACCCGCTGGGGCAGCCTCGACCGCGAGGAGGCCGAGCGGATCGTCGAGGAGGACATCGAGACCGCCGGCGGCACCGACATCTACCGGGGTCTCGAGGAGGCGAAGAAGTCGCTGGCGGAACTCCCCGACCGCGAGGGCGTCTCCAAGCGAATCTTGCTGCTCTCGGACGGCCGCGACCTCAGGCGCGACGCCCACGAGTTCGAACCGCTCGCGAAGGCGGTCGCGGACGGCGGCATCTCCGTCTACTCCGCGGGCCTGGGGACGAACTACGACCAGGACATCATCCGGACGATGGGCGAGCAGTCCCAGGGCCGCTGGACCCACGTCACGAAACCGACCGACATCCGGTCGTTCTTCGGGGACGTGATCCAGGAGGCGTCGACGGTCGTCGCGAACAACCCGAAGCTGGTGATCGACCCGATCCCGGGCTGCGAGGTCGCCGAGGCGTTCCGCCGGCGCCCGCAGGTCCAGCAGGTGGACCTCGAACACCAGGACGACTCCGTCGTCGTCCGGCTGCCCGACCTCCAGAACCGCGAGGAACAGCGCGTGGTCCTGAAGATGGACGCCCCGGGCCAGGAGGTCGGCACGACGGCGCCCATCGCCGACGTCGAACTCCAGGGTGCGGCCGGCGACGCCTCGACGGCGATCGAGGTCGGTTACACCGACGACGAGGAGAAGTTGGCCCAGCAGGACCCCGACGTCTTCCTCTCGTTCCGGGACACCAAGATCCGCACGCAGATCGCCCAGGCCGAGGAGGGCGAGGACTTGGACGAGGTCAAGGACCTGATCGAGGAGACCGAGGTCGTCACGGGCGACACGCAGATCGTTGCCTCCCTGCGGGACGACGTCACGCGGATCGAGGACGGCGACGAGGAGGAGGTCCGACGGGTCCAGGAGAACACGACGGTCGTCTACGACGACAGCCGGTTCGACTGACCGTGCCGGGCTCCGCCGAACCGCGCGATCGCGGCCGACCGTCGGTTCGACCGACCGGACTGCGCGATCGTGAACGTCTGCCGAACGGACGCGGAGGTGACGGGACGAGATGACCGAGCTGACCGCCGGCGACGAGCTGGCCGGCCGGTACGTCCTCCGCGAGCAGCTGGGTCAGGGCGGCTTCGGCGTCGTCTGGCGCGCCGACGACACCGAGCGCGGGCGACCGGTCGCGCTGAAACACCCCTACTACGGCGGCAACGCCCCCGACGACCTCGTCGACAAGTACTTCGAGCGGGAGCTGTCGGTCCTCGAGGACATCCGCGAGGCGGGCGGCCACCCGAACATCATGGCCTACTACGGCCGGGAGGCCGGGTTCGGGATGCCGTTCCTCGTCGTCGAGCTGATCGAGGGCGACGAACTCGGCGAGATGGTCCGCGAGGAGGACCCGATCACCGATCCCGACGAGGTCCGCGAGATCGGCGTCGGCATCTGCGACGCCATCTCGTTCCTGCACGATCACGACATCATCTACCGGGACCTCAAACCCGACAACATCATGATCGACCGCCGTCGGGAGCCGAAGCTCATCGACTTCACGACGGCGAAGGGGTTCGTCCCCGAGCAGGGCGCCCCCGAGTTCACGAGCGGGAGCGCGTCGAACGCCGACGGGAGCGACGGCGATTCGACGGTCCCCGGGGAGTTCAAGCCGCCGGAGTTAAACCGCGGCTCCGAGCAGCGACAGGGCCCCTGGAGCGACGTCTACTCGATCGGAAAGATCCTCTGTTTCATCCAGGTCGGCTGGGTCCCCGACGACGACGGGGTCTCCCCGAGCGCGTTCGGCGTCGACGGGGCGGAGTACCTCGACGAGATCATCGAAACCGCCACGCAGCACGACCGGGCGGACCGATACCCGAACGCGTCGGTCCTCAAGCGCGCCCTGGAGGACCGCGACGCGACGATGCCGTCCCAGGCGTCGCTGACGTGGCTCGGTCGGGACCAGCGGTGGACGATCAGTCCCGGGGACACGATCGGCCGGCGGTCCGAGGACGGGCCGCGGCCCTCGATCATGCTCGAGGACGACCGCCACAGGGCGCTCTCTGCGGTCCACTGCCGGTTCGACCTCGACGACCGGGGCGACTGGATCGTGATCGACACGAGCCTCAACGGGACCTACATCAGCAAACACGACGAGCGATCCTGGCGGTACCTCCTCTCGGAGGCCGGCCAGGAGCGCCAGCGGCGCGCGGGCGAGTCGATTCCGGACGACCTCGAGACGGCGGCCCGCCTCGAGGACGGCGACACGATCGCCTTGGTCAGTCCGAGCTACCCTGAACGGTTCTACGTCCAGTTCAACCACCACACCGAGTAACGATGGAGCACGCGAGCACGGTCGACATCGGCGCGCGAAAGCGTCGAACGGGGGGTATCAACGAGGACAGCGTCGCGACGGCCGTCCTGGAGAACCATCACCGGCAGACGGGTCGCCCGGTCGGGATCTTCGTCCTGGCCGACGGCGTCGGCGGTGAGGCGAGCGGCGACGTCGCCTCGTTCCTGGCCACGACGGTGGTCCGCCAGCAGCTCACGGAGGCGCTGCTCGGTCCGGGGACGGACGTCCTCGAGCGGTTCGGGATCGACGCCTACGACGGGCTCCCGCCGACCGCCGACGGGACGGCGCCCTCGGCGGCGTTCTCGACGGAGCGGATCCGCACCGCGATCCAGGAGGCGGTCGACGAGGCCCACCGTCACGTCCAGGAGTACGCCCGGGAGATCGGCGGCCGCCCGGCGACGACCCTCGTCGCCTGCGTCTACGCCGACGGGCGCCTCCACTACGGCTGGGTCGGCGACAGCCGCGTCTACCTGATCAACGAAAAACACGAGGAGATCCAGCAGCTGACGACGGATCACGCGGTCACCAATGAGATGCTGGAGCGCGGCGAGATCGAGGACGAGGCGTACGCGCGCGTCCACGAGAACGCCACCGCGATCACGAACGCCGTCGGCGGCTCCCCGCACGGCCCGCCGACGGTCGACGTCGAGTTCGGGTCGACTGAACTCTACCGCGAGGACGTCCTCATGCTCACGAGCGACGGGTTGATCGACGCGTTCCCCGACGTCGCCCCGCTCCGGCGGGAGTACCAGCGGGCCGACGACACCGACGCGGTTAGCGAGGAGATCCTCGACACCCTCGTCACCGACGACGAGCTCAAGGAGATCGTCCTCGAGGCGGACGACCTGCACGCCGCCGTCGAGCGCCTGATCGCGTTCGCGAACGAGCGCGGCGGGAAGGACAACCTCTCGGTCGTGCTGGCGCGGGATCCGTCCGAACGGTCGACGCCCGAGGCGATCCCGCCCCGCGGCGAGGGCGCCGACGCGGAGGAACTGGTCGGCCAGGAGACCCAGATCGAGACGCCCGAGCAGCGCGGCGAGTACGGCGACGACGCGTCCGACCGGGAGGCGGCGTCGGTCGGCGCGCCGGAATCCGCGGGCGACGATCACGGGGGTGACGGCCCGTCCGATCGGGACCGCGACGTCGGCGCGGACGAGTCGCCGTCCGAGCCGGTCGCCGACGCGGACGACGGCCACGGCGACACGGCGGCGATCACGATCGTGGGCACCGGCCAGATCTACGAGATCGTCGACGGCGTCACCGTCGGCCGCGAGGCCGGTGACGACGAGAACGGCCCCAACATCGGCCTCGTCGTCGACGAGGACGCCGTCGAGCACAACCACGCTCGCCTGGAGCGCGACGCGGACGGCCGCTGGCGGGTGCGCGACACCAGCGATGCGGGGACCTACGTCAAGGACGACGACGTGTGGGTCCAGCTCCGCGGCGGCTCCGGGGACGACGGCGACGCCGACGCCCGGGAGACGGCGGCGTCGGCGGCGACCCATCCGCTCGAGGACGGGACGGCGTTCGCGCTCGCCGATCCGCGCACGTCGACGCCGGTCGCGTTCCGCTTTTTTACCTCCGTCGAACGAGCCAGGAACCAACCGGCGCACGGGGACGAGTCGGATGAGGGTTTCCTCGACTGGTTCCGGTCGTAGCCGTCGGTCGGGCCCCGCGATGAGGACGTCGCGACGGATCGGCGCGGTGGGTCGCGAACGCGTCACCGCGGTGGGTCGCGAACGCGTCACCGCGGTGGGTCGCGAGTCCGTCGGCCCCGGAGGTCGCGAACGCGTCACCGCGGTGGGTCGCGAGTCCGTCGGCCCCGGAGGTCGCGAACGCGTCGGTCGATACGGCCGTCGTCGACGGGAACGCGGCTCGGTAGCGACGAGACGAGCAGATCGCCGGGGGTCGGTACCGTGACCGAACACTTGGCCCCTGGGACCGTGATCGACGGGCGGTTCGAGCTCCGGGCGGTGATCGACAGCGGTGGACTGGCCACCGTCTGGCGGGCGTACGACCGCGAGACCGACGCCCCGGTCGCGGTCAAGTGCGAGAACGACGAGTCCCACGACCGAGCCCAGGTTCGCGCGCACTTCCGCGAGGAGCTGCGCTGGTTCCGTCGCTTCGCGGCCGGGCCGACGCCCGGCTCGCTCGTGCAGTTCGTCGACGGCGCGGTCGACGACGGGTCGATCTACGTCGCCACCGAGCTGATCGCGGGCGGATCGGTCCTGGAGTGGCTCGGCGACGAGGTCGAGCCGGGGCCGGCGGCGTTCCGGACCGTCGGCGCGCCCGTCTGCCGGGCGATCGCCTTCCTCCACCGGGCCGGAGTCGTCCACCTCGACCTGAAACCGAGCAACGTGCTCGTCCGCCGACGGGGGCCGCCGGCGGTCATCGACCTGAACTCCGCCGTCTCGACCGACGAGGGGACGGGGACGCTCTTTCACCACGACCCGTTCAAGCCGCCCGAACTCGCGCCGACGGACGCCCGCGATGACCCCGTCGGCCCGTGGTCGGACGTCTACGCCCTCGGCAAGCTCCTCGTCCACCTCCTGACCGGCGAGACGGTGCCGTTCGAGGCGTCGTCGCTCGACGCGTGGCACGCGGTCGACCCCCGGGACCTGGGGGCGGACTGTCCGCCGGAGCTGGCCGCCGTCCTGGAGCGCGCGACGGCGCCCCGGTACGCCGACAGGTTCGACGACGCCGACGCGCTCTACGCGTCGCTCGCGTCGCACTTCGAGGTACCGGCGCACTCGGCGAGGTTCCGGCACGGCTCGTCGGGCCAGACCGTGCTCGTCCACCCCGGGGATGCCGTCGGACGCTGGTCGGCGGACGAGCGCGTTCCGGCCGTCGTCCTGCCCGACGAGGGCCGGCACCTCTCGCCCGAACACGCCGTCCTGGAGCGCGACGGCGGGACGTGGTCGATCCGGGATCGCAGCCTCAACGGCACTCACGTGCGGACCCCCGACGGGTGGCGGTACGTCCTCTCGGCCCAGGGGCTCGAGCGGCGCCGCGAGGCGTCGGCGCCGCTCCCCCAGCCCGATCCGGACGCGTCGATCCGGCTGTTCGACGGGGACCGGATCGCGCCCGTCAGTCCCGACTACGGCTGCACGCTCAGGTTCCGCGAGGACTGAGTGCTCCCGCTTCCGCACGTATCGGGGCAGGAAGCCGTCGGCCGCAGGTCGAACTCGGAGGGTGCGGGCCGAACCGAGTGGCGACGGCGTCGCGGGCCGAACCGAGCGGTGACGGCACACGAGAAGAACCGAGTGGCGACGGCGTCGCGGGCCGAACCGAGCGCTGCCGAGACGAAAGAAAAAACGGGGCCGCGAGGAGCGCCGAGAATGCCGCGAACGGAGCGGCGTCGATTCCGCTCAGTCGTCGGCGGGGGACGCGCCCTCGCCGGCGGTCTCCTCGGCTTGAGCTCTCGTCCAGGAGAGCTTGCCGCCGGCGGCGAGGATGTCGCGCTCGCGCTGGGAGGCGTCGAGGGTCGTGGTGAACTCCTCCTCACCGTTGACGCGGACCGTGAACTCCTCCTGGCCCGCGGTGACGGCCTCGTAGACGTCGTCGACGATCTCGATCTCGTCGCCCTGCTCGATCGCGTCGTAGGTGTCCTCGTCGATCGTCAGCGGGACGATGCCGAAGTTGAAGAGGTTCGCGCGGTGGATGCGCGCGAAGCTCTGGGCCAGCACGCCCTCGATGCCCAGGTACATCGGACAGAGGGCGGCGTGCTCGCGCGAGGAACCCTGGCCGTAGTTCTCGCCGGCGACGAGGAAGCCGCCGCCGGCCTCCATCGCACGCTCGGCGAACGTGTCGTCGACGCGCGAGAGGGTGAACTCGCTCAGCTTGGGGACGTTCGACCGGTACATCAGGATGTCCTGGGTCGCCGGGATGATGTGGTCGGTCGTGATGTTGTCGCCCATCTTGAGCAGGGCCTCCCCGGAGACGTCGGCCGAGAGTTCCTCGCGGATCGGGACGTCGCCGATGTTCGGCCCCTTCACGAGCTCGTCGTCGACGGCCTCCTCGGGCGCGATGAGGTCGGCCTTCGAGCCGTCGTACTCGTCGGGAAGCTCGAAGCCGGGGTCCTCGAGCCCCTCGAGCTCGTCGGCCAGGTCCCGGGGATCGACGATCTCGCCGGCCAGCGCCGCCGCGGCGGCGACCTCGGGCGAGCAGAGGTAGACGTTGTCGTCCTCGATGCCGGAGCGACCCTCGAAGTTGCGGTTGAACGTCCGCAGGGAGACGGAGTTCGAGGCGGGAACGTGCCCGATGCCGATGCAGGCCCCGCAGGTGGCCTCGGAGAAGTTGACGCCGGCGGCCATCATCTCGGCGACCCACCCCTCGCGGGCGAGTATCTCGCTGGCCTGCTTGGAGCCGGGGGCGACGATCATTTCGGTCGTCTTGGCGATCTCTCGGCCCTCGAGCATCTTCGCGACGGGGAGGATGTCCTCGTAGGCGCCGTTCGTACAGGAGCCGATGATGACCTGGTCGACGTCGGCGCCGGCGACCTCGCTGACGGGGACGACGTTGTCGGGCATCGACGGCGTCGCGATCAGCGGCTCGAGCTCCCCGAGGTCGACGACGATCTCGTCGTCGTACTCGGCGTCGTCGTCGGGCTGGAGTTCGACGTACTCGTCCTCGCGACCGACGCGCTCGAGGTAGTCCCGGGTCTCCTCGTCGGTCGGGAAGATCGAGCTCGTCGCGCCGAGCTCCGTGCCCATGTTGGTGATGGTCATCCGTTCGGGCGCCGTCAGGCTCTCGGCGCCCGGGCCCGTGTACTCGAGGATCTTTCCGACGCCGCCTTTGACGGTGAGCCGGCGGAGCATCTCGAGGATGACGTCCTTGGCGGTCGCCCACTCGGGGAGCTCGCCCTCGAGGCGGACGTTGACGATCTCGGGCATCTCGATGTAGTAAGGGGCCCCGCCCATCGCGACGGTGATGTCGATCCCGCCGGCGCCGATCGCCAGCTGGCCGAGCCCGCCCGGCGTCGGCGTGTGGCTGTCGGAGCCCAGCAGCGTCTTCCCGGGGGCGGCGAAGTTCTCGCGGTGGACGTTGTGACAGATACCGTTGCCGGGCCGGGAGAAGTGAGCGCCGAAGGTGCCGGCCGCAGAGCGCAAGAAGCGGTGGTCGTCCGTGTTCTTGAAGTCGAACTGGTAGGTCTGGTGGTCGCAGTACTGGGCGGCGAGTTCCGTCTGGACCTCGTCCAGCCCCATCGCCTCGAACTGCAGCCAGACCATCGTCCCCGTCGTGTCCTGGGTGAGGACCTGGTCGATCTCGATCCCGATCTCCTCGCCGGTCTCGAGTTCACCCTCGACGAGGTGATCGTCGAGAATCTTCTCGGTGAGCGTCTGTCCCATAGCGTAGGGAAATCCGCTTCCCGCCGTGATAAATCCAGCGTGTTACCATACGGGAAGACCGTGCCAAAGCGACCAAACGCGAGCGAATTGATGCAAATGTTGCGTCTAACTGGACGTTCGTAAACTCGTTGACGTCGTCGATCACCATCCCCGATCCGCGGGATCGGGGCCGGTTCGTCCCGTCCGGGAGGCCGCACGAACGCCGGCGGCACGGACTCGTCGCGCCGGTCGCCTCTCGGACAGCCCGCTCTCGCGTCGGTCGCCTCTCGGACAGCCCGCTCTCGCGTCGGTCGCCTCTCGGACAGCCCGCTCTCGCGTCGGTCAGGCCCACGGAGGGTGCCACCGTCGCGCGCAGCCGGTCCAACGCGACACGCTTTTGCCGGTTCCGTCTCCTCTGCGGCACATGTACCGATCCGGCGCCTTCGTCGCGGAGCACGTCTCCCCGACGACCGACGCGCAGGTCCAACCGAACGGCGTCGACCTCACCCTGGACGTCGTCTTCGAACAGTTAGAGCCCGGTCGCATCACCCGCGACGGCAAGGAGATCGGCGACCGCGTCGCCCGCCCGCTGGAGGAACTCACCGAGAAGGCGCCCGCGACCTACTACCTCCCCGAAGGCACCTACGTCGCCCGCTACGGCGAGCGGATCCGCGTCCCCGACGGCCACGTCGGCTTCGTCTACCCCCGCTCGTCGCTGATGCGTAACTCGGGGATGCTCAACACCGCCGTCTGGGACGCCGGCTACGAGGGTCGCGGCGAAGGACTACTCCAGATCCACCACGACATCGAGATCGAACGCGGCGCCCGGATCGCCCAGTTCGTGCTGGCGGAGGCCGACCACGAGGGCGTTTACGACGGGAGCTATCAGGGCGAGAATCTGGATTGATCGCCAGGGGAACGTCGTTCGCCGTCCAACGGGGTCGTCGTTCGTCGGAATCGTCGTTCGCCCGCTGTCGCCGGCTCGGGTACGGCGCGCCGGTCGGGGGCGACGCGGCCGAGACGGGGTCCCCGCCGATTTCGCGCCGTCCGGTACCGGCCTGCCGCATTCGCCCTCCTTATCGGGCTCGTCACCCAAGGTGGCCTATGGGAGGAGCGACGCTCGCATGATGGCGACGACCCACGGATTCGCCGCCCTCGCCCTCGTCGCGCCGGTCGCCTACGCGGCGCCCGAACTGGCGACGCCGCTGGCGGCCGGCGCGATCCTGGGCGGGCTCGTCCCCGACCTCGACGTCGCCTTCGAGCACCGGCGGACGCTGCACTTTCCGGTGGCCGGGGCGATTCTCGCCGCGGCTGCGATCGCCGCCGCGATCGTCGTCACGACGCCGCTTTCAGTCGCCGTCGCGGCGTTCGGCGTCGGGGCCTGGCTCCACGCCGCCAGCGACGCGATCGGCGGCGGCCCGAGTTTCGACCCCTGGCGCAACCCGATCGACCGCGCGGTCTACGATCACGTCCGAGGTCGGTGGCTCCGACCGCGGCGCTGGATCCGCTACGACGGCGCGCCGGAGGACGCCGCCGCGGCCGTCCTCCTCGCCGTTCCGGCCTTCGCCGTCTTCGAGTCGCGCCGGATCCGCTGGCTGATCCTCGCGGGCGTGGCGGTCTCGATCGCCTACGCCCTCGGGAGACGGCGGATCGCCGCGTGGGTCGACGCGGCGGAGTGACGCCCACGCCGGAGCCCGGAAATCGGCCCATCCCGCCGGCGATCGGAAATCTCTTGGGAGCACGCTCGAACCGACGGGCATGGTCGACGTCGCCGTCTCACGGATCGTACACCTCGTGTTCGCCGCGCTCTGGGCCGGGAGCGTCCTGTACGTCGCGCTGGTCGTGTTGCCGCTGGCGCGGGACGGGGGCTTCCGGCGCACCGAACCGCTCGCGACCCTCTCGGGAAAGCTGACGACGATCTCGCGGGCGAGCGCGGTCGTCCTGTTGCTCACCGGCGGCCACCTCGCGGGGCGGGGATACTCCGCCGAAAGCCTCCTGGAGACGGCCAACGGCCAGCTCGTGATCGTGATGACGGCCCTGTGGATCCTGTTGATCGGCCTGGTCGAGGTCGGCTCGTCGCGGCTCTCGGACGGTCTCGAGGCGAAGAAACTGCGCGAGCCGGCCCGGGACGTCCTGCCGATCTTTCGCGCAGGCGCCGTGGTGGCCGTCGCGTTGCTGGTCGTGGCCGGGGTCATCACGACCGGCGCGACGCAGTTGCTCTGACGCTGGGGACGGCGCGGTGCAGGTGTGCTGACGCTGGGGACGGCACGGTGCAGGTGTGCTGACGCTGGGGACGGCGCGGTGCAGGTGTGCTGACGCTGGGAACGGGGCAGCGCGGTCGTACCGACGCCGTAAGCGGCGACGAACTAGCAGCCCGACCGATCGGTCAAAAATCTGCAAACACTGCGGAGACTCATTCCTACATGTGAAAGTTCCTACGAAAGATACTTAGGGAACTACTGATACGTACGCTCATGATGCGCAGGGGCAGGAAACTGGGTCTGTCGGTACTCGCGGTCGGGGCGGCGGCCCTCGCGGGGTACGTCGTCCGGTCCGAACGGCCGACTCGGGAACCGACCAGGGCCCGGGCCAGCATCGGGGCCCGGATCGTCGAGGAAGTACCGCCGTCGGCCACGGTGGTCGACGTCTCCTCGCGACGCCTCGGGGAGATCCCCGGCGCCCGCCGCGCGATCGACCGCGCGGTCAGCGCCGACGACCGCGATCGGTGGACCGAAGTGACCTTCTCGGACGACGACGCGTGGTCGGTCGTCGACGCCCTCCGGGGCTCGCTCCCCTACCACGAGGCCGACGACGAGGGTTACAACGGCGTCTACGTCAAGCACGGCGAGGACATCGTCGTCATCGACGCGGTCGGCTGGGCGCGGGTCGAGGGCGTCGCTCACTGAGCGCGTCCCGACGGTTCGGACGAAATCGCACGATCACCCTTCTCGCGTCGACTCGCTCCCCTCGCCGGCGGGTTCGAGGTACTGGCCCCGCACGACGAGCGTCGGGACCGCCGTGCGCCTGGCGATCCGGCGCGTGCGATCCCGGAAGATGAGCCGCCGGATCGAGGGACGACTCTCGCCCGCGACCACGAGGTCGTGATCGGCGGCCGCCTCGACGATGGCGTCGGTGGGCGAATCGTCCTCGACGAGTTCGCGATCTATTCGTTCCGGCCCGACGCCGCCCGCCTCGACCGACGCCGCCAGCTCGGAGAGCAGCGCCTCGCGTTCGGCGCGGTCGCCCTCGGCGACCGCGGAGAAGAGGGTGAGCCGGATCTCCGTCTCGGCGAGGATCGCGGCGAGCAATCCGGCGATGCGGTCGGTCGCCACGTCGCCGCGGACCGCGACGAGGAACCGATCCAGTCGGGGCGCGTCGGCGACCACCAGGACGGCCTCGCACTCCAGTTCGACGGCCGCGCGTTCGAAGGTCTCGAACCGGTCCCGGGTGAACGCCAGCCGCGTCGTCACGTCGGCGCCGGCGTCCGCGAACGCCCCGCGGTGACGCTCGAGCTCTTCTCGAGCGGCATCGCCGAACCGGTCGCGAGCCTGCTCCGGGCCGGTCTGGTCGGGGATCGAGACGTAGCCCAGCAGGACGATCGAGATCGAGGCGAAGGCGTCGACGATCGCCGGGGAGAGCTCCTCGCCGTCGCGGACGTCGACGGGAACGAGCACGCGGTGCGTCTGGGGATCGGACATCTGCTGCGTGGTGAACGGACCACGTCCGGCGGGATATAGCCCGGGTCCCGGGCTCCGGCGGGATATAGCCCGGGACCCGGGCTTCGGCGACTGCCGACCGTTGATCGTCGCGGTCCGGGGACATCGGCCACGACCACCGTCGATCGGGGCCCGTTGCGGTCCGAGGGTTCGGCCCCGGCCACCGTCGATCGTACGTCCGTTCCGGTACCGACGAATTCGGTCCGTCGACGGCGTGCGGGAACCGCAACCCTGACGAACGCGGCCGGTAGAGCGGTCACCATGCAACTGGGCCTGATCGGACTCGGACGGATGGGGCGGATCGTCGCGGATCGCTGTCTCGACGCCGGCCACGACGTGGTCGCGTTCGACCTCGACGAGGCGGCGGTCGCGGCGGCGGCCGAGGCGGGCGCCGAACCCGCGGATTCGGTGACCGACCTCGCCGAGCGGCTCGGCGACGACAAGCGCATCTGGCTGATGGTGCCGGCGGGCGAGCCCGTGGACGCCGCGCTCGACACCCTCGAACCCGTCCTCACGAGCGAGGACGTCGTCGTCGACGGTGGCAACTCCCGCTTCCGGGACTCCGTCCGACGCGCCGAATCCTGTCCGGCCGCGTACCTCGACTGCGGCACCTCCGGCGGCCCGGCCGGCGCCGAACTCGGCTTCTCGCTGATGATCGGCGGCCCCGAGTGGGCCTACGAGGAACTGGAACCGGTCTTCGACGCGGTCGCAACGGGGCCCGACGGCCACGCGCACATGGGTCCCGCCGGATCGGGTCACTACGTGAAGATGGTTCACAACGGGGTCGAGTACGCGCTCATGCAGGCTTACGGCGAGGGGTTCGAACTCCTCCACGAGGGTCGGTACGACCTCGACCTCGAGGCGGTCGCCGGCGTCTGGAACAACGGCGCCGTCATCCGCTCGTGGCTGCTCGAACTCTGCGAGGAGGCGTTCCGCGAGGAGGGCTCCGACCTCGGCGACGTGGCCGACCGGATCGAGGGCGGCTCGACGGGCACCTGGACCGTCCAGGAGGGACTCGAACAGGAGGTACCCGTCCCGCTGATCTACACCGCCCTCGCCGAGCGGTTCGGCTCGCGGGCGGACGACGGTCGCTTTTCCCGCCGGCTCGCCAACCGCTTGCGGTACGGATTCGGTCGCCACGAAGTCCAACGACGGGAGTGAGTCGGGCGCGTCGCGGTGCCATCTCCCGTCGGGGTTCGATCCTCGCCCCGGTCGACCCTGTCAGCCGTCGAATATCACAACGTTGATTGCTGCGTTTTCCGATTCGATGGACAGTGCCCGACGAGCCCCGCGACTCGGCCGACGGCGGGGATCGCGACCCTCCGCAGGACGATCCCGACGAGCCGTCGCCGGCAGACCCGCGCGCCCGACCGGACGCCGAGAGCGGCGCGGACGATCGGTCGGCGGGCGGTGGCGCGGCGGATTCGGGCGGCGAACGCGGTGCGAACGACGACGCCGGGGCGAGCGGTTCGGTGGGCGACGGGAACCCGGAGATCGGCGCCCCCGGTGACGACGACGAACCGCGCGCGTCCATCACGGAAGGGAGCCTCGTGGGGCCGCTGTTTCACCTCGCGTGGCCCATCGTCGTCATCCAGCTGCTCCAGGTCACCTACAACGTCGTCGACACGCTCTACCTGGGACGGCTCTCGGCCGAGGCGGTCGGCGCGATCAGCCTCGCGTTCCCCCTCATCTTCCTGCTGATCGCCGTGGCGGGCGGCTTCACGACCGCCGGAGCGATCCTCGTCGCCCAGTACATCGGCGCCCGGGGCGACCGATCGGCGGGACTGGTGGCCGGCCAGACCGTGACGTTCGTCGGCGCCCTCTCGGTCGTCATCGGGATCGTCGGCTTCTTCTACACGCGGCCGGCCCTGGAGCTGCTGCCGAGCGACCCGGAGACCGCCGAGACCGTCATCCCGCTGGCGGCCGACTACATGGAGATCATCTTCCTCGGCATGCCGCTGATGTTCGGCTTCTTCGTCTTCGCGGCGCTCATGCGCGGCTACGGTGACACCCGGACCCCGATGGTGGTGATGGTCCTGAGCGTCCTCGTCAACGTGGTCGCCGACCCGTTCTTCATCTTCGGCTTCGAGAACAACCCGCTGTTCGGCTGGCTCGACGCGACGCCGCTGCTCGGCGCCTACGACTTCGCGGGACTCGAGGCCTCGCTGTACGCGCTCACCGGGTTTGCGGGCTGGGGGATCGAGGGCGCCGCCCTGGCGACGATCTTCGCCCGCGGGAGCGCGACCGCCGTCGGGCTCTACGTCCTCTTTGCCACCTCCAGGGGACCGACCGTCCGCGCGGAGCACCTCTCGCCCGACTTCGAGGTCATCGAGGACGTCGTCCGCCTCGGGACGCCGAGCATGGTCGAGCAGACCACCTCCGCGATGGCGATGATCACGCTGACGGCGATGGTCGTCACGTTCTCGCCGCCGGTCGTCGCCGCCTACGGCCTCGGAAACCGGCTGATCACGCTCGTCTTCCTCCCGGCGATGGGGCTCGGTCGAGCCATCGACACGATGGTCGGCCAGAACCTCGGGGCCGATCGGCCCGATCGAGCGGCGCGCGCGGTCTGGCTCGCCGCCTCGACCGGCGCGGGGGTCATGCTCGTCGTGGCGGTGATCGCCGTGACGTTCACCGAGCCCATCGTGGCGGCGTTCCTGGGCGACGTCCCGGACGCCCCGGAGACGATCGCTCTCGGCGTCGAGTACGTGCGCATTCGCTCGGTCGAGTTCGCCTTCATCGGCGTCTCGCAGGTGATCCTCGGCGGGTTCCGCGGCGCCGGCAACACCAAAACCGCCATGGTGATCTCGATGCTCACCCTCTGGGTGGGTCGCGTGGCGAGCGTCTACGCGCTCGTGTTCGTCTTCGGCTGGGGCGCGACCGGCATCTGGGTCGGGATGGCCGTCGGCAACGTGCTCGGCGCGATCGTCGGCGTCGCCTGGTTCACGCGGGGAACCTGGCGGGAGAAGTACATCGACGAACCGGACGTCGCGGAGGCGATCGACGGGGAACCGGACGTCGCTGAGG
Organism: Halovivax sp.; assembly: GCA_007119345.1. GTDB lineage: Archaea > Halobacteriota > Halobacteria > Halobacteriales > Natrialbaceae > Halovivax. The sequence continues at coordinate 19,479 of SKPV01000034.1, read as the reverse complement.
CGATCGACGGGGAACCGGACGTCGCGGAGGCGAGCGGTGAGGAACCGGACGTCGCGGAGGCGAGCGGTGAAGAAACGGACGGGGCGGGCGGGCCCCGGGACTCCGCTCACGGATCGTCGGAGGATTGACCGGGCCACCGCGTCTCGCGGTGCGCGCGCCGACCCGCTCGCAGCCGAGGACGGTCCGGACCATCGGGGCTCTTTGAAACGAAGCAACGAACATGTTCGCACAACCTCCCGTCCCCTGGGAATCGAGGTGCCTTTTGAACCCCTCCCGGGCGCAAGGTGGAGCCGTAGAACACCATGACCACGTTCGAAGCGGACCGACGGACGGTACTGAAGGCAAGCGGCGCGTCGCTCGCGGCGGTTCTCATCGCCGGCTGTAGCGGCGACGACGACGACGACGACGGCGACGACGACGGCGTCGACGACAACGGTGACGCCGGAGCCATCGACATCGACCCCGACGAGGAGATCGTCCTCGAAGGAATCACCGGCGGCTGGGTCGGGATCGCTCCCTCGCAGATCGAGGGCGAAGAGAACCCGACGCTCGGCCTCCAGGAGGGCGAGACGTACTCGATCGACTGGGAGCAGGGCGACGGTTCCCAACACAACATCGAAATCTGGGACGCCGACGGGGACGTGGTCGGCGACTACGCCACCGATCTCACGGGCAGTCCGGAGGACGACGATCCGCTAGAGTTCGAGGTCAGCGGCGAGATGGCGATCGTGCGCTGTCAGCCCCACCCCGCCATGGAAGCTCCCATCGAAGTCCAGTAATCACCGCCAATCGCAGATCACATCGGTCAGCACCGTCTCGTTCTCGCGGTCGGAGATTGCCCGGCGATCGTTTACCGGGGCCGGCGGGTGCGAGTCGTTTCCCCGATCACTGCCGACGAGCGTCGACTCGGTGGCGACCGTCGCCGATCGACCGCCGGCGTCACGGCTTCGACCGCCGGCGCCGCTGCTCGACCGCCGGCGTCGCGGCTCGACCACCCACGTGTTGGACGTGAGAGCGGCCTCGTCCGCGGAGCGAACGGCCGTCGCCGGCTCCGCGTCGCCGCGAGCCGTCGGGGACGCGAGACGACGCCGTTAAGACCGTATGGCGAGAAGTTCCGGAGAATGACTGATGCGGCGCTCGACGTCGTGGAATTCCTGCTCACGGCGAGCGTGTACACGGACGACCGGTCGCTGGACGAGAACGATCTGCAGCCGGCGTTCCGACGGGTCTTCTGGACGGGTAGTGCGGGAACCGACGACGACGCCGACGGCCGCCGCGCACGCGGCGGGATCGAACGTCCCCTCTCGACGACCAACGAGACCGCGCGTGAGGCGACCGGCGTCGACCAGCCCTGGGAGGCCGTCGCCGAGTTCATGTTCACGGAACGCGACGACTTCTCGGGGACCATCTCGCTGACCGAACGGGAGATGGCCGAGCGCTGGTTCCTCGAACGGGTCGACGACCAGCGACTGCTCGAGAACCCCGTCCTCGCGAAGCACTTCGAGGGCCGGGAGGGCGTCGACGTCGACTACGAGGACGCCCGCGAGCGCAACCGGCCGATCCAGGCCGACCGGGTCTGGATCGACGGCCTCCTCTCGGAGTACTTCTCCGAGGAGGACGAACAGGAGATGCTCGACCTCGTCGAGGTGCGCGCGCCCGAGGAGGTCGAGGTGACCCTCGACGACCTCGTGCTGACGGGGGACCAGGAGGCCGAGATCGCGAAGATCGCGAAGGCGATCGAGCACCGGGACTACCTCGCCGAGATCGGGCTGCGCGAGATCGGCAAGCTGCTGTTCGTCGGTCCCCCGGGTACGGGCAAGACCTCGACGGCCCGCGCGCTGGCCCGCGACATGGACCTCCCGTTCGTCGAGGTGAAGCTGTCGATGATCACCTCCCAGTACCTCGGCGAGACGGCGAAAAACGTCGACAAGACGTTCGAGGTGGCAAAGCGGCTCTCGCCGTGTATCCTCTTCATCGACGAGTTCGACTTCGTCGCCAAGACCCGGCGCTCCGACGAGCACGCCGCGCTCAAGCGCGCCGTCAACACCCTCCTGAAGAGCATCGACGACATCTCGCTCATCCAGGACGACGTCCTCCTGATCGGCGCGACCAACCACCCCGACCAGCTCGACGCCGCCGCCTGGCGACGCTTCGATGAGATCGTCAACTTCCCCAAGCCCGACGACCGGATGCGCGCGGACATCCTCCGGGTCATCACCCGCACGATGGAGATCGAGGAGTTCGACCCCGAGGCGATCGCCGAGATCACCGAGGGACTCACCGGCAGCGACCTGCGGATGGTCATGCGCGAGGCCGTGCTCGAGGCGCTCACCGAGAACCGGACGACGCTCACTCAGGAGGACCTCCTGCTGGCGGTCGAGGGCTTCGAGGAGCGCGACAACCTCAAGAACATGGACATGATCGAGGGCGATCACGAGGCGCTGGTCGCCGGCGGCGATATCGGGAAAGCGAGCTCCGACGGCGGGACGACCGGGGGTCACGATCACGGACACGATCACGACCACGAACACTGAAGGCGAGCCGACTACGGACGCGATCACGACCGCGGACCCCGAGGGCGAGCCGACCACGGAATCCGAGACGCCCGCGGACGCCGAGGACGGTTACGAGTGCTGGCGACGACTCCGACCACCGACGACGGACGTCTCGCGGGCTCGATCCGTCCGCGATCGGGAACGCCGAGGCAGCTGCCGCCGACCGTCAACCGTGGGTCGGCGGAGACCGTCGCCGGAACAGCTCAATTTTCCGCGTCGGACTCGTCGCCGAGCAATCGCGAGGCGGCCAAGGCGACGCCGCCGGCGACGCCGGCCGCGCCGACGGCGGCGCCGAAGCCGGGGATCGAGTCGTCGCTCTCGTCGCCGTCGTCGTCGTCCGTCTCGACGGGTTCGTCGTCGCCGATCGGGACGAGCGGGATGACGGCCGGTTCGTCGTCGCCGTAGGCGAGCGCCTCGGCCTGTTCGACGTCCCCCGGCGTCGGCATGTCGATCACGTTCGGCGCCGTCCCCGACTCCGCGCCGCCGAAGCTCCACTCGCCGCCCTCGGCGGTGACGCTCCGGATGCGCCCGTCGCCGTAGCCGTCCATGCTGAACACGAGCGCCATCGCCTCGCCCTCGGGGACGTAGTCGAGTTCGTCGGCGGGGAACGAGAGCGAGACCGTCCGCGGGTCCGCCTCCCGGTCGTAGGAGAACTCGACGTCGGCGACGTGGTCGCCCTCGTGATCCTCGACGCGCGGCTGGAACTCGTTGGTGAACGGGTCGGCGACGAGGCGGTGGTGATAGGGCGCTTCGAACTCGGCGTTGACGCCCTCCCGAGCCTCGCTCGTCCCGCCGTCGGCGTCGGGATCGCGGAAGTACACCTGCATCATCGGGTGAGAGAGCCCCTCCGGTCCGTTCCAGGGGTCGGAGAGTTCGTTCTGGAACTCGTAGTCGACCCGGTACCGGCCCTCGCCGCCCTCGATGGTGACCGACGCGAGGTCCAGTTCGCCCGCGGGAATCTCGTCGGACTCCGGATACGTGTAGTGGCCAGGCCCGTGGTCCGTGCCCGCCTCGGACTCCCAGACGGCCATGGGTTCGGTCGGGAGGGTCACGCCTTCGGGCTCGTCGGCCGCCAACACCACGGCGGTGCCGACCTGCACCTCCGCGAACCCTTCCTCGTCGTCGTATTCGACGGCCGCCTCCGACCCGGATAGCAGGTTCTCCTCGTGGACGTAGTCGCCGACGGTGATCGTCTGGGCGCCGGTCGCGAAGTTCAGGAGGACCACGGCTCGCTCCTCGCTCTCGGGGTCGTACCTGGCGAACGCGAGGCCGCCGTCGTTCTCGGCCCGGTAGTCGATCCGCTCGAGCCGTCCGCGGGCGCCGAACGCGGGGTGGTCGCGATAGAGGTCGACCAGCCGTCGGTGAAAGGCGAGCAGATCCGCGTCGAACTCACCCCAGTTCATCGGCTCGCGCCAGTCGGTGAGTCCGGTCTCCTGGCCGTAGTAGATCATCGGGACGCCGGGCAGGGTGACCGTCGCCGCCGCGGCGGTCATGAGCGCTCCCTCGCCGCGCTCGGCGAGGTAGCGGTCCGTGTCGTGGTTCTCGACGTACTGCATGAAGAGCGCGTGGTCGGGCGCACCGGCCTCGTAGCGGCGTTCGACCGCCTCCAGGATCGCCTCGGCGTTCCCGTCGGCCGCGTCGCCCAGCGCCGCGTGGAGGTGGTTGTCGTAGTGCACGTCGAACAGCCCGCCCGAGAACTCGACGTCGTAGGGCAGCGTCTCGTCGAGCAGCAGGAACTCGGGGTCGTGGCGCTTGATCCGGTCGTAGACCTCCTGCCAGAAGCCGTTCGGGACGCCCCAGCCGACGTCCGCGCGGATGCCGTCGACGCGCTCCGTCCAGAAGTCGATCACCTCGAGGCAGTACTGGCGGACCTCGGGGTTGTGGAAGTTCAGGTTCGGAATCTCCGCCCAGCCGAAGTAGGTGTCGGCCTCGAGCGCGTCGCGGTCCTGCCAGCGGTACCAGTCGACGTACTTCTCGTGGTCGGGGTGGTCCGGGTCCGTCGCCGCCTCGAAGAAGCGGTGACTGTCGGCGGTGTGGTTGATCACTAGGTCGAAGACGACCCTGATGCCGTGGTCGTGACAGGTCTCGACGAGGTTCTCGAAGTCCTCGCGGGTCCCGAGGTCGGGGTCGGTCTCGAAGTAGTCGACGGTGTGGTAGCCGTGCGGCCCGCCCTCCTCCGGCGGCGTTCCGAACCCGCGGTCGGTCTGGACGAACGGCGTCATCCACAGGGTGTCGACGCCCAGGTCGGCCGCGTGCTCGACGCGGTCGGCGATGGTGTCGAATGTAGGGTCGTTCTGGTCGGGAAAGCGTCGGGTGAAGATCTCGTAGATGACGGCGTCTTCGGCCCACTCGGGGACGTCGTAGGGATGCTCGACGCTGATCCCGTCGCCGTCGGGCAGCAGGTCGATCGCGTCGGGGACGGAGTGGCGCCGGCCGACGGCGACGGCGTAGATGCGGACGCGATCGTCGACGTCCGCCGGGGTGATCGGTCCGTCGAGGTCGCCGCCCAGCCGCTCGCGGTGGCGATCGTCCACGAAGAACTCGACGTCGAGGTCGTCGCCGACGATATCGTCGCGCTCCGGGGCCCGGGCCGCCGCGGAGAGCATCACCTGGCCGCCGACGACCTCCGCGTCGAGGTCGACGGTGGGACGCGTCTCGTCCTCGTCTTCTTCGGGGTAGACCCTGACGGTCAGTTCGTGGGGTCCGTCCGGTGCGTCGAGCTCCAGGCGGTACTCGCCTGGCTCGTCGGGATCGAACCCGACGACGGCGTCGCCGGTGAGCTCGGGATCGGTGCCGTCCGGCGTTTCGACGATCGACCACTCGTAGTCGGCGTCTCCGTCAGGGTTCCAGGGCGCGAGGCTGTCTCGGGTCTCCATCTCGTGGCCCAGGGGATCGGCGATCTCGTCGTCGGCGTGGAGGAATCGGGGCGGCCCCGGGTGGTGGGAGCCGTCGCCGCTCTCCAGGTCGAGCGCGGCCTCGTCGGTCTCGTGGTCGGCCCCGGCCGGCGTCCCGACGGTCGCGGTCGCGGCGACGGCGGCGAGGGAGGTGACGAACGTTCGTCGCTTCACGGTTGGGACGCCGAACGACTCGGCGGGACTTAATATTTGTGATGAAATAAGTATTCACACTTGTAAGGGCCGGCGGAGACGGGCCCTGCCGTTCCGAACGGGACCCCGCCGGGACTCCCCGGCGCCACGCTTTTGGCCGCGCCCCCCGATACGGTGGGTATGCCGGCCGACCGGAACGTCTTCGGGACCGAACTCGAGCCCTGTAGCACGGACCCGGAGACCGGCTACCGGCGAGACGGCTGCTGTCGGGCCGTCGAAGCCGATATCGGCCGCCACGAGGTCTGTGCGGTGATGACGGAGGAGTTTCTCGAGTTCAGCGCCGCGCAGGGAAACGACCTTCTCACGCCCCGCCCGGAGCTGCAGTTTCCCGGCCTGGAACCGGGCGACCGGTGGTGTCTCTGTTTAGGCCGCTGGGTGGAGGCTTACCGCGCTGGTCGGGCGCCGCCGGTGGTCCTGGAGGCGACCCACGAGGCCGTGCTGGCGGACCTGGACCCGGACGTGCTCCGGGAGTGCGAGCACGGGCGCCGGTGATCGGGGTCGGTCGCCCGGTCGCGGCGACGAACGGGGTCGGTCGCCCGGTCGCGGCGGCCGAACCGCGAAACCGGCCGCCGTCGAGAAACACCCTTATATCGCGGTTGCGAACCGGGATCCGATGACGGCGTCCCCCCCGCCCTCGCTCGGCCGGACCGTCCGCAGACGGGCGAGTCCGGAGCGGGGATCCCCCTCCGCAGGCGACCGACGGAGGTGGCGCTGACGATGCGGGTCACACTGCTGGGAACCGGCGACACGACGGGGACGCCCACCGTCGGCTGCGACTGCGAGACCTGCGAGACCGCTCGGGAGCTGGGCGTCGAGCGCACCCGCTTTTCGGTCCACGTCGAGAACGAACGCACCGGCGAGTCGCTGCTGGTCGACGCCAGCCCCGACTTCCGCTACCAGTTCCTCCGCGAAGGCGTCCCCGTGCCGGACGCTGCCGTGATCACGCACGTCCACTTCGACCACCTGGACGGTCTCGGCAACGTCTTCCGGATCGTCGAGGCGCTCGACGTCTTCGCCGCCGACGAGAACGATCCGGAGACGGGCGCCAGCGTCGCCGAGACGGTGGCCGACGACTACGACTATCTGCGGGCGATCTCCGTGCGCCCGCGGACGCCGCTCGAGCCGTTCGAGACGTGCGGCCTCGAGGTCACCCTGGTCCCCGTCGACCACCCGCCGCTGGTCTGCTACGGGCTGGCGATCGAGGACCCGGAGACGGGCGCCAAGCTGTCGATATCGGGCGACACGACGTACGACGTCCCCTCGGCGTCCCGCGAGGTGCTGGCCGACCCGGACCTGCTGCTCGCCGAGGCGATCGTCCCCGCCCACCTCTGTGCGTACCATCCCCTGGGCGGGCGCCACGAGGGTCCCGACGGCGTTCATCACACCTTCGGAACCAAGCACATGACCCGAGAGGGCGCGCTGGCGCTGGCCGACGACCTCGACGCCGCGGAGACGCGGCTCGTCCACGCCGCGCACTTCTATCCCGCCGACGAGGCGTTCGAGGAACCGCTGGCCGTCGACGGCGAAGTCTACGAGCTCTGAGCGGCGCCTGCGGCGGCTCCCGCGCCGCACGGACCTGCCGTTCGAACGGGAAGTTTTACGTACTGACGAACCCTCGACCGGAGTAACGGAAGGCGACCGATGACCCGCTCCACTCGTTTCTGACCCCGACTCGCCCCGCGTCGCGTTCCCGGTAGCGCTCGCCGGCGACGCCTTCGTGTGACTCCCGTGAGGCCGCATCCCGAACGCGGCCGGAACCAGGTTCGTCGCACGGGGAGCCGTCGGCCCGCGGACCGTTCGCGCGACGCCGTTTCGCCGTTCGAACGACCCGGCCGCGCCCGCTCGGGAGGTCCCGAACCGGTGCGGCTCACTCCCAACCGAGAGAGATGACACGACCACGATCCGAGATCGACGACCGCTACCTGTGGGACCCGACCGCAGTGTACGAGACGCCCGACGACTTCGACCGCGAGCTCGAGACCGCGCGCGAACTCGTCCGACGCGTCCGCGACGCCCTCGACGCGCCGCCCGACGACGCCGAGCGCGTCTCGACGACGCTCGAGCGCTTCGAGCGCCTGGGCGCCGCGCGCACCCGGCTGGTTCTGTACGCCGAGATGGGGCGCACGATGGACCTGACCGACGACGACGCCCGCGAGCGCCGCGACCGCGTTCGCGCCCTGGAAGGCGACGTCGAAGCCGTCGCGACCTCGCTCCGCCGGTGGGTCCGCGAGCACGACCGCCGATTCGAGACCCTGCGAGCCGAGAGCGGGGCGCATTCCCCGTTCGACCGCCTCCTCGAGAACGCGGCGGGCGCGCCCGCGGCCGATCCGGCGCTGACCGACCTGCTGGCGGACTTCGGCGACGTCCTCGACGCCACCGACCGGATCCTCGTCGCGATCTGCGACGAGGACTTCGAGCCGCCGACCGTCGAGGGTCCGGACGGCGACCCCGTCGAGGTGGCCTGGTACGGGCGCTCGCGGCTGCTGAAGCACCCGGACCGCGCGTACCGGCGGCGGGTTTACGAAACCTTCCACGACGCGCTGGCCGAACGCCGGGGCGCGATCGCGACCGCCTGGATCGAGAAGCTGCGAAGCCGCGCGCGCCTCGCCGAGGCGCGGGGATACGACTCGATCCGCGAGCTGTCGCTCGGCAAGCCGAGCTACCCCGAGACCGGGATCCACCTGGAGCTGCCGACCGCGGTCCACGACGCTCTCTGCGAACACGTGAGCGCGTCCCTGGATCCGTACCACCGGCTCCAGCGGATCAGGCGCGATCGCCTCGGGCTCGACGAGCTGCGCCCCTGGGATCGGCTGGTTCCCCTCGCCGACGCGCCCGCACCCGAGATCGCGTACGAGGACGCGTGGGACCACCTGCTCGCCGCGGTCGAACCGCTGGGCGCCGACTACCGGGACCGGCTCGCGACCCTCCGCGCGGAGCGACGCGTGGACGCGTTCCCGGCCGAGAACGCGCGTGAGGTGACCTACTGCCTGTCGGCGTCCGATCGCGGCGCGTTCGTCTCCGCGAGCTACGACGGGACGGTCAGGACGGCGTTCCACCTCGCCCACGAGCTCGGACACGCGATGGAGACCGAGCTGCGCGGCGACGTCCGCCGTCCGCTCTACGAGACGACGCCGCGTCCCGCCGAGGAGGTGCCGAGCGTCGTCCACGAGCTCCTGCTCGCCGACCACTTGCTCGACGGCGGCGACGACGCGCTCCGGGCGCACGTTCGCGACCGCCTGCTGACGATGCTCGGCGGGAACCTCTTCGGCGCGGCGCGGTCGGCCCGCTTCGTCCGCACGGCCTGTCGCGCCGTCGAGGCCGGCGAGTCGCTCTCCGCGGATCGCCTCGACGCGATCAACGAGGACCTCCTCGCGGCGTTCCAGCCCCACGTCGCGGGTGAGGAGCGATGGGCCGCCTCGTGGCTCGCCCGCGCTCACGTCAGGGACCCCTACCACCACTACCAGTACGCGCTGGGGGCGGTCGGCGCGGTCGCGGCGACCGACGCGCTCGCGGACGGCGCCCTCCCGGTCGACGACTATCGGTCGTTCCTCGAGTTCGGCGGAACCGAGCCGTCGCTGGCCCAGTTCGAACACCTCGGCATCGATCCGACGTCGCCGGCTCCGTATCGGCGCGCCGCGGACCGGTTCGACGCCGTACTCGAGGAGATCGAATCCGACTGATCGCGGTCGGCGCGCGGATTTCGGCCTGCCCCCTAGCCGGATCCGAACCGATCGAGCCCGGCCTGCCGGCGGTGGGCACCGGACGGATCCGCGACCCACGGCGTCCGCGCGTCGCGCTCGGCGTCGCGGTCGACCGCTGGCGGCTCGGCGAGCTCGTAGCCCGGACAGTCGGGACCGCACTCCGACGCCGCGTCGACGACCCTCCCCTTCCACGTGCAGTAGGGGAGCGTCGCCGGGACCGCTCCGTCCGCGCTCGTGAACGGGGCGCCCTCGCCGCCGACGTGCGTCGCGTCCTCGGTAGTTCCGTCACCCTCGGGATGCGTCGCGTCCTCGGTAGTTCCGTCGCCGTCGACGTGCGTCGCGTCTCCGGTCGCTCCCTTGCCGACCCGCGCCAACTCGCACGCGCCGCAGGCCGGCACCTCGTACGTCCGCCAGCCCTTGCCGTACGCGCGCTCTGCGAGTCGCCGCCGCGCTCGCGCCTTCTCGGCCGCGGAGACGACCCCGATATCCGTCCGGCCGGGGCGGGCGGCCAGGGGTTCGATCCCCGGCTCGTCGACGGCCAGCGGCGTCGGCTCGCGAACGATCTCGATCTCGGGGAGCTCGCCGCCTCCCCGCTGGATCCGCCACACCCCCACCTCCTCGGGGATTCGGTTGAGGTGGGCGCCCGTCACGTAGCTCTCGGTCGCCAGGACGGCCTCGTCGACCAGCGCGAGCGAGACGTCGGTCCGTAGCTGATCCACGAGGTCTCCGGGCGACCGCAGGTCGGGCTTGTTCTCGATCCCGACGATCCGGCCGATCCAGTCGGGGTAGCGGGCGACCTGGCGGACGTACTCACGTCCCCGGCGGCGCTCGCGCTCGAAGAACTCGATCTCGACGGCCCGATCCGCGGCGCTGCGGGCCCGCTCCGGGTGGCAGTCGAAGGCGTCCTTCCAGTAGGTCCACCGGCCGGGGCCCACGTCGGCCTCGATCGCGGCGTCGGGGACCGCGGCGGCGGTCATCGACGTTCGCTGGCCGAACGCCGGGCCGGGCTCGACCAGCGCGACGTCGAGGATTCGTCCGCCTGGATCGGCGACGCTCGCGCCGAGCTGGCGGGCGACGATCGCGTCGCGTCGCTCTTCCAGGGCGGCGCACAGCTCGAGTTCGAAGGCGAACTCCCGCACGGACCGAGAGAGCGGCGGAACGGACAAAAGTGCGCGGGTTCAGCTCTCCGAGCGCGCCGCCGGGGGCGGGGAGCCGGGACGTCGTCCGTCGACCGTCGCGTCGCGTTCGGCCCCCGAATCGCACCCGCTCCCGGCTGCGCCCGTCGTCGCTTCCCGTTCGGTCGCCGCCCGCCCCGTCACGGAATCCGTCGCTTCCCGTTCGGTCGCCGCCCGACCCGTCACGGGGTCCGTCGCTTCCCGTTCGGTCGGCGTTCCGTCGGCCGCTGCCTCGGTCGCGCCCCCCGGACTCGGCGCTCTGACGGCTGCCAGTCGTTCCGTCGCGACGCCGACGCCGGCGGCGCTCCGTCGTCCCAACTCGACCGTCAGGACCGGCATCGCGACCGCCAGCGCGAGCCCGACGGCGGCCGCGACGGCGTGGCCGATTACGGGCGCGAAATCGACCGCCGACCACGTCGCCACCGCGCCGACCGCGCCCGCGGCGAATCCGAGGGTCGTCAACCCGGCCACCACCGCCGTCTCCGCCACGCTTCGCCGTCCGACCGTCCGCAGTTCTCGTTCGGTGTGTCGTCTCATCGTCCTCGTTCGTGTCGACGGCCGCGACGCCGATAAGTGCAATCTGAAAGACAATTCAGTTGGCGATCGGACTGAAGTTCGCTTCGGTTCGACCGCCGACCGGTCGCGAGTTCGACGGATCTCGACCGTGCGGAGCGCCGTCGCGGCTGGACCCGGATCAGGGAGCGCCGTCGCGGGGCCGTTGCGGTTGGACCCGGATCAGGGAGCGCCGTCGCGGGGCCGCCACGACGGACGCGGATCGCGGATCGACGTCGCTGGGCCGCGGCGACGACGCAAACTCGCCGTCCGCGGCCGCTCGATTCAGTCGGCCTCGTACGCTTCCAGCGCGTCTTGTAGCTCCGCGATCGTCCCCTCGAGGGTCCGTCGGGCCTCCGCCTCGGTCGTGAACGCGGCGAGGGACTTCGCCCGGTTTTCGATCGCCGTCGCGCAGGCGTCGATCTCGTCGTACCAGTCGTACCCGTGCTGTTTGGCGAGGAAGTGAAACAGCGACCAGAAGGCGATCGGCACCGGGTTCTCGGCCGTCGGCTCGCCGACCGCGGGGAGCGGTTCGTCGAATCGACGGAGGTACTCGACGCTCAGGCCCGTCGCCATCGCTCGCAGCTCGCCGGCCCGTCGGCCGCCGACCTCGCCGTACTTCTCGCGCAGCTTCTCGTGGGCGTGCTCCCAGGTCGGATCGTAACGCCGCGTCTCCCAGCCTTCGAGGAGTCCCGCCTCGCGGAGGGACTCCCAGCGCGGACGCTCCGTTCCCAACAGCGCCTCGACGTCGCCGTTGCAGACGAGGATGACCTGGCCGGGCCGGAGGCGCTCGAGGTCGTGCGTTTCGCGGGTCAGCTCGGCGAGGTCGTGGCGGGCGAACCGGCCGGCCCGCCAGAACCAACCGGAGTGGACGGCGTCGCCCGCCTCGAATCGATCCCACGCCGGAGCGACGTACTCCCGGAGGAAGCGCCACTCGTCGTCGGCACCGCCGCAGTCGAACGTGATTTGCACGCTCCGCATACCGTCGACTCCGGCCGCCCGACCTGTCAACGTTGGGAGAACCGCATTTCTGTAGCTTCCCGGACAGAACGCCGGATTCAATACCGACCGCGAGTCAACGCTGGTATGGACGGCGAGGAGACCCTGACCGACCCGCTGGAGGTGCTGACCAGCGAGATCCGGGTCCGGATTCTGCGCGAGCTCGCGGAGGCCGACCGGCCGCTCCCGTTCACGGAGCTGCGCGAGCGCGTCGGCGTCCGGGACAGCGGGAAGTTCAACTACCACCTCGACCGGCTCTGCTCGTACTTCGTGCGCCGCGACCAGGCCGGCTACGAGCTCCACCACGCGGGCTCGCGGATCGTGGCGGCCGCGGACGGCGAGTTCGACGCCGACGCGGCGGCCGATGCCGCGACCGCCGACGGCTGCCCGGTCTGCGGCGACGAGGACTGCGAGAAGCTCTACCACGTCCACCTGGACGGACGGCTCGGCTGAGCCGACGATCGCGAGCGGGCCCGGCCGCCGACGGGCGGTTCTCGACCACCGGATCGACGACCGACGACCGGCGTTCGACGACCGACGACTGGCGTTCGACGACCGATTCCTGTCCCAGGACGGTCCACTACGCTCCCTGGACGATCGACTCGCGTCCCAGGACGATCGACTCGCGCACCAGGATGGGCGACTACGCTCCCTGGACGACCGCCGTCTCCAGCACGTCGAGGTCGCCCGACATCGTCACGCGGAGCTCGTCGCCGTCGAGCGGGATCCGAACTGCCAATCGCCAGGGATCGCGATCGACGATCTCGGTGTAGGCGTCCGAGACGCACCAGGGGAGCGTCCAGTACGGCCGCTCGTCGAGGGCGACGCCGCGCTCGCGGTGGAAGCCCACCACGTCCGAGTGGTCGAGCAGCCGGAGCCCGGGTGCACAACAGAGCGTGTGTTCGCACTGGCGGCACTCGAGGTCGACGCGGGTGTTGGCCCCCAGACAGCAGGCGGCGTCTTCCTCCACGACGCGGGTCTCCATTCGCCCGTTGCACTCCGGGCAGACGCCGTCGGCGGCCAGGCAGTGGAGGTGTTTGACGCGCTGGTCGAACGCGTCGGCGATCTCCGCCCGGGTGCGGTCCTTGAGGCCGCCCGGCGGGAACGGGTACTCCCCGTGGCCGTGGCCGCACGCCGGGCAGACGATCGAGAGGTGCTCGTCCTCGTAGGTGGCTTCGAGCGGGCCGTCGCAGGCGACGCAGGAGCCCGCCACCTCGAAGGGCTCGATCGTCGGATCCTCGTTGAACGAGCCGGCGATGACCGATCGGACGACCTTCTCGCCCGCGTGTTTGAAGTCGTAGCCGCCGTTCGACCCGGCGCCGCTCGACCCGGTGGCGCCCGATCCGCTCACCTCGCGGTCCTCGACCTTCCGGACGAAGTGCCCCTCCAGCTGCTGGAGGTGGTAGTTGAACTGCGCCGAGTCGCGCATTCCGACGGCCCGTCGCAGCTCGGAGAACGAGACGGGCCGCTCCTCGGCGGCCCAGAGCGCCTCCAGGATCGACAGCCGCGTCTCGTTGGCGATCAGCGCGAACGCCTCGGCCGGCTCCAGACACTCCGTACACTCGAGGACGCTCCCGTCGTCCGCGAACGGGTCGAAGTCCTCGGCGGCGTCCGTTCTGCTCATACTCGTGACGTGAACCTCCACCCGCTAAAACGTTCGCCGAATCGAATTTACGTTGAGAAGTTGATACGAACTCGCGGTCGGCACGGCCGCTGGCGGGTGATACGAACGCACCGTCCGCACGGGCGGTCGCGGGTGGTCAGGTCGCGGGCGCCGGCCGGGACGGGACGCCGCGAGGGCGCCCCGGGACGGGTCCAGAACAGTAGGTTTATCAATCGCGTGCGGCGAAACCACGGTAGAGATTACTCTCGTCTTATGCAAGGAAACGAACAACCGGAGGTGAACATCGGACTCGTCGGCCACGTCGATCACGGCAAGACCACGCTGGTCCAGGCCCTGAGCGGGTCGTGGACCGACCAGCACTCGGAGGAGATGAAACGCGGCATCTCCATCCGGCTGGGGTACGCCGACGCAACGTTCCGGCGGTGTCCGGGGCTCGACGAGCCCGAGTGTTACACGGTCGCCGAGGAGTGTCCCGACGGCTCGGAGAGCGAGCCGCTGCGGACCGTCTCGTTCGTCGACGCGCCGGGTCACGAGACCCTGATGGCGACGATGCTCTCGGGGGCGTCGCTCATGGACGGCGCCGTGCTGGTGGTCAGCGCGAGCGAGCCCGTCCCGCAGCCCCAGACCGAAGAGCACCTCATGGCGCTCGACATCATCGGCATCGAGAACATCGTGATCGCCCAGAACAAGGTCGACCTCGTCGACGCCGACCGGGCGCGCGAAAACTACGAGCAGATCCAGGAGTTCGTCGAGGGGACGGTCGCCGAGGGCGCGCCGGTCGTTCCGGTCAGCGCCGGGCAGGACGTCAACATGGACGTCCTCATCGGCGCGATCGAAGCGGAGATACCGACGCCCGATCGCGACCCCGACGCGGACGCCCGGATGCACGTCGCCCGGAGCTTCGACGTCAACAAGCCCGGAACGACCGCGGCCGACCTCGCCGGCGGGATCGTCGGCGGCAGTCTGGTCGAGGGCCAGCTCGAGGTCGGCGACGATCTCGAGATACGCCCCGGCCGCGAGGTCGAGGAGGGCGGTCAGTCCGAGTACGTGCCCATCGAGACGACGATCCGGTCGCTGCAGGCGGGCGGCAAGGGTGTCGACGTCGCCACGCCGGGCGGCCTGCTCGGCGTCGGCACGGCCCTCGACCCGTCGCTGACGAAAGGCGACGCGCTCGCCGGACGAGTGGCGGGCCCGCCGGGCACGTTGCCGCCGACCTGGGACAGCTTCACGATGGCGGTCGACCTCCTCGATCGGGTCGTCGGCACCGACGCGGAGGCCGCCGGCGACGCCGGCGAGATCGACGAGATCAACACCGGCGAACCGCTGATGATGACCGTCGGCACGGCGACGACCGTCGGCGCGGTCACCAGCGCCCGCGAGGGCGAGTGCGAGGTCCAGCTGAAGCGACCCGTCTGCGCCGAGCCGGGCTCGAAGATCGCGATCAATCGCCGCATCGGCGCGCGCTGGCGGCTGATCGGCGTCGGCACGCTGCAAGCGAACGGATGACCGAACGCGTCGCCCTCGATACGAGCGCGCTGATGATGCCGGTCGAACTCGACGTCCGGCTGTTCGACGAACTCGACCGGCTGCTGGACGCCGTCGAGCCGACGACGCCCCAGCCGGTGGTCGAGGAGCTTCGGCGACTCTCCGAGAAGGGCGGCACCGAAGGCACCGCGGCGACCGTCGGCCACGACCTGGCGACCGAACGCTGTCTCGTCGTCGACACCGAGGAATCGTACGCCGACGACGCGCTGGTCGAGCTCGCCCGGGAGGGCGTCGTCGACGCCGTCGTCACGAACGACCGCCCGTTGGGCGAGCGCGTGCTCGAGGCGGGGATACCGGTAATTGCATTACGCGGGAGAAACAAATTGGGAATCACTCGACCATAGATGTACAAACGGGTTAGATTGAAAGACACGGTTGAAGTGCCGCCGGCGGAGCTGGGCGAGGTCACTCCCCGGCTCGTAAAGCGACTGCTCCAGGACAAGCTGGAGGGCCGGATGGACGAAGAGGTCGGCAGCGTCGTCTCCGTCACGGAGGTCCACGATATCGGGGAGGGGACGGTCCTGCCGAACCGACCGGGCGTCTACTACGAGGCGGAGTTCGACGCGGTGACGTACGACCCGCAGATGCAGGAGGTCGTCGACGGCACCGTCGTCGAGGTCGTGGAGTTCGGCGCCTTCGTCGGGATCGGCCCCGTCGACGGGCTGTTGCACGTCTCCCAGATCTCCGACGAGTACCTCGCCTTCGACGGCGAGAACCAGCGACTCTCCTCGAACGAGTCCGACCGCGCCCTCGGCGTCGAGGACGCCGTCCGGGCCCGAATCGTCACGAAGAGCATCGACGAGCGCAACCCCCGCGACTCCAAGATCGGCCTGACGGCCAAGCAGGTGGGCCTCGGCAAGCACGGCTGGCTCGAGGAGGAGCGCGAAAAGCGGGAAGCGACCGCGGGTGAGTGACCGTGGCGTCGAACCGCCTGGTCTGTCGCGAGTGTCACCTCGTCAACGAGGCCGACTCCGAGACCTGCGACGCCTGCGCGTCCTCGTCGCTGACCGAGGACTGGGCCGGCTACGTCGTCATCGCCCATCCCGAGGAGAGCGAAATCGCCACCGAGATGCAGGTCACCGAACCGGGGGCGTACGCGCTGAAGGTCCGGTGACGTGACCGGGGACGAGGACGAGCGGGTGTCGATTCCGAACGGGGGCGAGGACGAGCGGGTGTCGATTCCGGACGGAGGCGAGGACGCGCCGGACGAGAGGGGGCCGGGGACCGACGGCGACGCGCCGAGCGACCGCGACGGTGGACCGGCTTCCGACGGCGATGGGTCGGCCGAGCGCGAGGAGCCGCTGCTCGAGCTCCCCGAGGACCTGCGTCGCGAACTCAAGGATCCGATGGGCCCGATCGAGACCGACGCCGAGGTTCTCCTCCGAGACGTCTCGGGACCGCTGTACGCCGTCGGCGACGTCGTCACCTACCACTTCCTGCGAGCCGGCCGCGAGCCCGACGTCGCCCTCGTCGACGGGATCACGAAGCGCGAGGCCGTCGACGAGGCGGTCCGGCGGGCGGTCACCGCAGGCGAGGTTCGCGACGCGACGAATCCGCCCGCGACGATCACCGCCGACCTCGCTAGGGCGCTCCGGCGGGCGATCGACGCGGACGAGCCCGTCACCCTCTTCGTCGACGGGGAGGAGGACCTCGCGGTCCTGCCCGCGATCGCCGCCGCGCCCGACGGCGCGAGCGTCGTCTACGGTCAGCCCGACGAGGGGATGGTCCACGTGCGCGTCGACGGCGAGGTTCGCGCGAGCGTCCGGGACCTCCTCGAGCGATTCGAGGGCGACAGCGATCGCCTGTTCTCGCTGCTAGATCGCTAACCTCGCTGGGGCCGCCGCGGGCCGACCGCCGCTCGACCGCGGGTCCGCACCTGGTCGGGCCCGGGCCCGTTCGGCGCCCGCTCAGGAGTCGACGAACGGGTTCGTCCCCTCGACGAGATTCGTCTTGTAGACGCCGCGGGTCGTCGCGAGTCGTCGATCCTCGTCGTCGGTGAGCTCGACCTCGACGACGCCCGTGTCGCGTCCGTAGCGGACCACCTCGGCCGCCCCGAAGATGTCGCCCGTCGCCGGTCGCAAGTAGTCGATCCGCACGTCGAGCGTCGGCCCCGGCGCGCCGTCGACGGAGGCGATGGCGGCCGCCGACAGCGAGTCGGCCAGGCCGAACGGGACCGCGCCGTGGGCCAGGCGCGTCGATTCGGACAGCGAGTGATGATCGTCGAGTTCGATCCGTCCCTCGACGTAGCCCTCCTCGACGCGGGTGAGCTCGACGCCGAGGTGCTCGCCGAACGGGTACCGCTCGTTGAAACGTTCGCGCACGTCCATGCGAGGACGACTCGCGGAGGACGTATTACCTTTTCTAGCGGTGACCGGTGAAACGAGTCGCTGCGGCGCCCCGACGACCACGAGCGTGCTCGCCTCGTCGCCGTTGTGGCGTCGGCGCTCGGCGTCGGGTTCGACCCGGGCGGGGTCGCCCGGTTCGAGCGAGACGTCATCTCCCTCGACGGTGGCGGCGGCCGATCCCGCTACCAGGAAGTAATCTCCTCGTGGTCCTCCTCGGCGCCCTCTTCGATCGTCGATCCTCCTCCGTGACCTCCGTTCGATCGTCGACCGGAATCACCGGTTCCGACGTTCGTCTCGTGGTCGCTGCGGTTTCCCGAGAGACTCATTATCCGTCGTGATAAATCCCGGACCATGTACGACTTCGCGGTCGTCGGGGTCGGTCCCGCGGGGGCCCGCTTCGCGCGGCGGGCCGCCCAAGCGGGGTACGACGTCATCGCGCTCGAGCAGGGCACGATCGGGGACCCACTGGCGTGTTCGGGCCACGTCAGCACCGACGTCTGGCAGTTCACCGGCGAAGGCGCCCGCGAGGCGCTCCGGCAGAACGAGGTCTACGGCGCCCGCTTCCACGTCGGCGGGCCGGGGAGCCGGGCGTACCCGTTTTACAAGGAGGAGGCGGTCTCGAACGTGATCGATCGCGTCGAACTCGACCGCCACCTCGCCGATCTCGCTCGCGAGGCGGGCGCCGACGTCCGCGACCGCCACACCGTCACCGCGGTCGACGAGCGCTCGGACCGGGTGGAACTGACGGCGACGGGACCGGACGGCACGGAGCGGTTCGAGGCCGAGATGGTCGCCGGCTGCGACGGCCCGCGCTCGCGGGTCCGGAGCGAGCTGGGCCTGCCCGAGCCCGAGGAGTTCCTGCACGGGGTGCTCGCCTTCGCGGACGAACCCGACCACGACGACTTCGTCGACGTCCACCTCACCGCGCCGACGTTCTTCGCCTGGCGCATCCCGCGCGGGGATGCCGGCGTGGAGTACGGCCTCGCGGCGCCGCCGGGCGTCCACGTGGGAAAGCACTTCGACGACCTCGTCGACGGCTACGAGGTCGACGTCTCCCACCGGTGCTCCGGCGCGATCCCGGTCGGTCCGTCGAACCGCGTCACCTCCCGCCGGGGCTTCCTGCTCGGCGACGCCGCCGCCCAGACGAAGCCGTTCACGGGCGGCGGCATCCTCTACGGGATGACCTGTGCGGACCACGCCGCCCGCGAGATCGATCCCGGCCGGCCGGGAACGCTGTCGGCGTACGAGCGGGCCTGGCGCGAGGACATCGTCCGCGACCAGGCGCTCGGCCGACTCATCCGGCGGGCGTACTCGCTCCCGGAGCCGATCCAGCGCGTCGGCCTCCGGGCGCTATCGGGCGAGATCGGAGTGCACATGGACCGTCCGACGAGCCTGTTCTCGCGCGAGCACCTCCGAACGGTGCTGTCGCCGCGCTGAGCGCCGCCGGACGTCACCGCGCCGAACGTTGCGGGTCGACGCCGCGGCGTCGACCCCGGCGGGGGCCGCCGCCCCGTCGGTTGACCTCTCCCTCAGGTGAGAAACTCGACCTCCTCGGTCTCGCGGTCGTCCGTCGACCACGGGCCGCGGATCCGGAGTTCGAGTCCGAGGACGACGGCGCCGAGGGCGAGCGCCGTGACGCCGGCCTCGAGGACGAGCCCCACCACCGGCACCAGCGCGACGCCGCCCGCGAGCAGGCCGGCGACGACCACCGTCGGTCCCCACCCGAGGCGACCCGCGACCAGTCGGCCGCACGCGAGGTAGCCGAGCGCCGTGGCCGCGAGGACGACCGCCAGCACGAACAGCGCGACGCCGGTGGCGACGGCCGCGCCGACCACGACCGCGGCGATCGCCGCGACCGTCAGCGGGGTCACGCCCG
>SKPV01000276.1 GCA_007119345.1 Halovivax sp. | reverse complement strand
AGACCCGCGACTGGGCCGGCGCGCTCGATCGGTTCCCGCACGCACTCGGCTACGAGCGCTCGATGTGCCACCGGCTCGCCGAGGTCGACGATCCCGGCCCGGACGACTTCCGTGAGGCAATCGAGCAGGTGCCGACGAACCTCCAGCGGCTGTTCGTCAACGCCGCGCAGTCGTACGTGTTCAACCGGATCGTGAGCGAGCGTCTCGACCGGGGGCTGCCGTTCGACCGTCCCATCGCGGGGGACGTGGTCTGCTTTGCCGATCGGGATGCTCCGGAGGGGCTACCTCTCCCGGACGCCTCTCGGCTCCAGCAGGTGACCGAGAAGCGCGTCGAGTCCGTCACGCGTCACTGCGAGCGCGGACGGGCGTTCGTCACCGCCCCGCTCGTCGGAACCGACACTGACCTCGGGGCGGGCGAACCGGGTGAGATCGAGCGGGCCGTCCTCGACGACCTCGGGATCGAACCCGCGGCCTTCGATCTCCCCGGACGGTTTCACTCGACGGGAACCCGGCGAGCGATCCTCGTCCGGACCGACCTCGACCTCGAACGCGATCCGCTCACGCTCTCGTTTTCGCTCCCGTCGGGATCGTACGCGACTGTCCTCCTGCGGGAAGTGATGAAGGTCGATCCCGTCGAACTGGGGTAGTCCTCGAAGTGGACAGGGTTAAGTTGAGCGTCCGAGAACCGACGACGAATGTCCTCTCCCCTCCGTCGTTCGTTCGCATGTCTCCGCGCTGCGCCGGTGCTGGTGCTGTTCGGAACGTTCCTTGCGAGTCTGGAACTCGTGATTATCGTCGGTTTCGGAGCAGTCGCGGCGGACGCGGTCGGCTGGCGGCTTGAACCGTACGTCCTGGGGATCGTGACCCCACTCGTCGCCGGATCGCTCTGGTACGTCATCTCCGTGCCCTTGCTGTCGGCGTTGTATCGCCCCGCTCGGCGTGTACTCGTCGACGGGGCGTCGGTGGGTTTCCGTGACTCCTTCGCGGGCGGTCGTGCGAGCGCCGCTGACGCCGTTCGGCTGCTCGTCGCCGTCGTGGTCACCCTCGGTGTCGCGTTCGCGCTCGCGATTCCGGTCTGGTTCGTCCTTGCGACGGCGGGACTGGTCGCCCTCACCGGCGCGAGTGCGCTCGGGGTGCAGGAGGCGGCGAACCCGCAACTCTTCTGGCTCGGACTGGCCGCGACCGGTCTGGTCTCGGTTCACGTCGCCCGCCTGCTGCTCAGGCCGTTCGACGTCCTGGTGCTGTTCGCCGACGAGCGTCCCGCTCGGGCGTGGCTCACGGCCGCGCGCTACGCCCGTTCGAACCCGCGAGTGATCGCCCGGTACGGTCTCGTCGTCGTCGGACTGATCGGGGGCGCGCGACTCGTCGCTCTGCTCGTCTCGTCGGTCTCCGGCGTCGTGGCGGTGGGAACGTACGTCCTTCTCGGAGGGATCGCGTACGCGCTGTTCGCGGCCTACCACGTGGGCGTCTTCGAATCGCGGATCGGCTCGCTCGGCAGTACGGACACCCGCTCGACGCGAACGATCGACGGCTCTCTCCCGCCAGTGATCCGAAATCCGGTCAGGGTCGCGGTGGCGATTCTGCTGGTCACGAGCCTGTTCGCGGGGACGCTGACCGTCCGCGCGGCGGACGCCGGTCCCACGGTCCAGCCCGACGAGCCTGGGGCGGTCGACGGATCGGTCGAGCCAGCGGCGTTGATCGAGGCGAACGAGGCGTACCTCGCTGAGGCGAGCGTGCGGGTCGACAATCGGGTGTACGACCGCGACAACGAGACTGACGAGCGGTATCACGCCGGCGGGGCGATGACGGCGGTCGACCGCGAGAACCGGCAGGTGCGGGTGGCGATCCACGGAACCGACGGTCCGTCCGGGGAGCAGACGGAACTTGGCGGCTACTTCGCTTCCGGGACGATCGCACAGCGCATCGCGGGCGACGGCGTCGGGGCGACGGATCAGCAGGACGAGCAATTCGGACCGTTCCAGCGAACGGCCGGAAGCTGGTACGTGATCGCCGGATCCGGCTACTGGACCGTCGCTGACGACGTACACGACGGCTGGCTGCCGGGGACGGACGCCGACTACGACGTAACCGTCGATGACGACGAGGTGACGTTCACCGCCGACGGCTCGGCGTATCTCGACGCCTCACCGGAGTTCGACTCGCTCGACCACGACCGGATCGAGCCAGGCGACGACGTCCACCAGACGGTGGTCGTCGATCCGGACACGGGCCTGATCACGCGGATGGAGGAGCGACGGAACGTGACGGTCTATCGGAGTGCCGACCGCGAGGAGGTCGAATGGGAGACGGACGTGCTCGTCGAGACGGAGTTCGCTGAGCACGGTACGGCGACCGTAGACCGCCCCGAGGAGATCGGGGATCGGTCGATCGGCGAGTGGCTGTGGGCGATCGCAAACTACTAGCGTCGACCCGAACCACCGCCGTTAAACGCCTCGCTCGGCTACCACCGTGCATGGAGTGTCGGCGGTGTGCGTCGTCGATCGAACGACCGGGCGATTACTGTCTGGTCTGTCGGACGGCGAACGCGGATGCGGTCGTGATCGAGGCCGGCCGCGACCGGGCGACGATCACCGCCATCCACGACGAGGAGGTTCTCGGGGAGACGACCGTGACGACGAGCCCCGAGGAGGGTGAGCGGGAGGTGATCGAACTGCGGAACTTCGCCGGCCGGATCGCCGACGAGGTCAGACGAAAGCGCCCGGAGGAAGTCTACGTCGCGGGTGACCGGGCGGTGATCCGGGCGATCCGCGCCCAACTCCACTACGAGTTTTACCGCGTGGCGGAGGACGATCCCGTCGGGAACGTCCTCGCGAACCGCGGCAGTCGGGCGCTCGCGGTCGTCGAGACGGCACCGTCGGAGAAGATCAGCGGGGCACATTCGACGCTGATCGGTGGGCGAACGGGGATGCGAGCGATCCGGACGATCGCGGCGCATCCGCACGTCAAGAAGGTCATCCCGGGACCGATCGACGCCGGTGGGACGGGCTCACAATCGGGGTTGCGTGCGAAGGCCACCCGACCGGACGGTAACGGCAACGTCCGGTTATTGCTCCGGGACGGTTCCAGCGTCCAGGAGAACCGTGTGGTGACGACCGCCCGCGATCACGAGACGGGCGAGCGGATTCGGGCGGACCTCAACGAGGCGCTGGCGGAGGAGGGGCTTCGAGGGTGATGGTCCGACCGCTTTGCGGGTAAATTGGCTCGCGGAACCGACTCAACACCTTTATGGCTCGCGACCGGGTATGGTCGGCCACTATGGCCGACGACAGAAGACGGCGCACGGGGAGCGCCGGCCGATTCGGTGCCCGCTACGGCCGCGTCGCCCGAAAGCGCGTCGCGGAGATCGAAGACGACATGCGAAACTCGCAGGTCGATGGCGACGACGTCAAGCGGCTCGGAACCGGGATCTGGAAGAACGAGGAGACCGGCGAGATCTTCACCGGCGGGTCGTACCGCCCGGAGACGCCGGCCGGCGCGCAAGTCACCCGGTCGATCCGCGCCGCACTCACGGACGACGACGAATGAGCTACAAGTGCTCGCGCTGTAAGCGGGAGGTCCGCCTCGACGAGTACGGCGGTGTCCGCTGTCCGTACTGCGGCCACCGCGTGCTCCTCAAAGAGCGCGCGGGCGACGTGAAGGAAATCGACGTCCAGTAGCCCCGTGTCGCCAACTCGACACGAAACGATCCTTGTGTTCGAGTATGATGACGACCGCCGAGCGTGGCTGATCGCCACAAGCGTCGGCCAGGAGGTCGGCGAAATCGCGGACGATCGATCGGCGACGACGGTCGACCGTGACGGCCGAACGGTCCGGGTACGGATCGACGCGGCCGACCTCGTGGCGCTTCGTGCGGCCGTGAACACCTGGTGTTCGCTCGTTGAGGTCGCGGAGGCAGGCGTCGAAATCGGCGAGTCGTGGT
>SKPV01000098.1 GCA_007119345.1 Halovivax sp. | reverse complement strand
GGCCCAGCTCGGCGGCCTCCGCGGCTCCCACCATCCGGCCCGTAGCGAGCAGCTCGAAGGCGGTCTGGACGCCGACGAGCCGGGGGAGATTCCACGTCGCTCCCGTATCGGCGGTGAGCCCGATCTTCGCGAACGAGAAGCCGAGCTCCGCGGACTCGGTGGCGTAGACCAGGTCGCAGGCGATCGCGAGCGCGGCTCCCGCGCCCACGGCGGGGCCGTCGACCCGCGCGATCACCGGCTTTCCGCAGGTCGCGATCTCGCGGACGGCGGCGTGGAAGCTTCGGTCGACCAGCTCCGCCGTGGGTGAGCCGCCGACCGAGGTGAGGTCCAGGCCCGCACAGAAGGCGTCGCCCTCGCCCGTGAGGACGAGACAGCGGACGTCGTCGTCCTCGTCGAGCGCCGCGATCGTCGCGGCGAGTTCCTGGGTGTCCTCGCGGGAGACCGCGTTCCGTCGCTCCGGGTTCGAGATGACGACCGTGGCGACCGGCTCGTCGTCGTGGCGTTCGGTGCGGATGGCTGCCATACGTGCGTACACTCACAACCGAGGTATAATTGTGTTCGTCCGACCCGGGCGGCGCCGGATCGGCCGCGAGTCGGGGTCGGTCGTGCCGCCGGGATCCGGCCCCGATTTCCGACCGACACCGATAGCGCCCGAACGCGACCATCGTTCGGTTATCCTGGACTAGTTCGTAACGATGGTCACTGCCCTGGTTCGATTCAATTCCATTCGAGCGAAACGAACCGGAACAGCTACCACGCGGGCGAGAGCAGGGGGCGTATGGAGTACGCGGACTCGGACCGAGCGAACGAGCTGGCGGCGCGCGCGAACGCGCTCATGGAGGAGGTCGTCCTCCCGCTGGAGCGCGAACGGATCGGCGGGATGACGGTCTCGGACGGAACCGTCTCGGACCTCCGGGAGACCGCGCGCGAGGAGTACGACATCTACGCCCCCCAGATCGGCGAGGCCCACGGCGGGATGGGCGAGAGCTTTCGGGACGCCCTCCCCGTCTTCGAGGAGGCCGGCCGGAGCCTCCTCGGTGCGACCGCGATGCGCGTCGACGCGCCCGACGAGGGCAACATGCACCTGCTGGAACTCGCGGGGACCGACCTCCAGCAGGAGACGTACCTGGAGCCGCTCGTCGAGGGCGACCTCGTCAGCGGGTTCTCGATGACCGAGCCCATGCAGGGCGGCGGCTCGGATCCGAAGATGATCCGCACGACCGCCGAGCGGGACGGCGACGAGTGGGTGATCGACGGGCACAAGTGGTGGACCACCAACGGCGTCGAGGCCGACTTCCTGATCGTCCTCGCCCGGACCGACCGGGACGCCCACCCCTACGAGGGCTGCTCGCTGTTCATCGTCCCGGCAGAAGCCGACGGCGTCGACGTCGTCCGCAACGTCCCCCACATGGGCGGCGGGACCCGGGGCTCCTCCCACGCCGAGATCGTCTACGACGGCGTCCGCGTCCCCGACGAGCACCTGCTGGGCGAGCTGAACGCGGGCTTCCTGCACGCCCAACAGCGCCTCGGCCCCGCCCGGCTCACCCACTGCATGCGCTTTTCCGGGATGGCCCAGCGGTCGCTCGAGATCGCCAAGGCGTACACGAGCGAACGGGAGGGATTCGGCTCGACGCTCTCGGAGAAAGACTCCCTGCGTCACCGGATCGCCGACGCCGAAACCCGCCTCCACGTCGCCCGGACCGCCATCCGCGACGCCGCCGACCGGATCGCCGTCGGCGAGGAGGCCCGGATTCCCGTCTCGATGTGCAAGGTGTTCACCGCGAGCGTCGTCCAGGACGCGATCGACCTCGCGGTCCAGTGCTGTGGCGCCAACGGCATCGGAAGGGACCTCCCGCTTGCCGACTTCTACGAGAACGTCCGGGCGTTCCGCATCGTCGACGGCGCCGACGAGGTCCACCGTCGGGTCATCGCCCGCCACGCCTTCGAGGACGTCGACGAGGCCGAACTGGAGCCCCTCACGCGGTTTGGAGAACCGAATCGCGGCGGCGCCGGCGGGCGCTGATCGGGCCGGCGGCCGTCGGTGCGGACGTCCGCTGCCGCGAAACCAGCGCCGGCGGCCGTCGGTGCGGACGTCCGCTGACGCGAAACCAGCATCGGTGGACGCCGATACGGGTGTCAGCGGGCGAAGACGACGGACGCCGATATGGGTGTCGGCGGACGAAGACGACGGACGCCGATACGGGTGTCGGCGGGCGACGACGACGCCGACCAGCCTCGGTGTGGGTCCGGCGGTCGTCGACGCGGAACGGTGCCACAAGTTTATCAGTAGGGGACGACAGTCACCACTGAATGAAAACGGACGGGATCGAACGCGACGGGCGATCTTCCACCGGGTCCGAAGACGCGCTCGCGCGCCTGTTCCGGAGCGGGCGGACCAACGCCATCCTCTCGTGGATCCTCGCCGGCGTCCTCTGTCTGGTGTTCGTCGAGAGCCTGCTCGACCGCGACGCGCTCTGGGCGCTCTTCGTCGCCGCGACCGCCGCGATCGTCCTCGTTCCGCCGGCCGCCCACCGCGACTGGCGGATGATGCTCCCGTGGGAACTGCTCGTCGTGGCGCTGCTCCCGGTTCTCGTCCGCGCGCTGTTCGGCGGCGAGCTCGGGACGTTCGGCTACTACCTGTCGGTCGCCGCGCTCGCGCTGCTCGTCGTCGTCGAGCTCCACATGTTCACCGAGCTCCGGCTCACGCACTGGTTCGCCGTCGCGTTCGTCGTGATGACGACCATGGCCTCCGCGGCGGCGTGGGCCCTCGTCCGCTGGACGATGGACGGCTACCTCGGGACCGCGCTCCTGATGGAGCCGGGAACGTCCCAGGAGGCGGCGAACGAGGCGCTGATGATCGAGTTCCTCTGGGTCACCCTCGCGGGTCTCGTCGCCGGAATTCTCTTCGACGCGTACTTCAGGCGGCGCGGCCGCACCCTCCGTCGCCGGCTTCGGCGGGTGGTCCGTCGATGACGGCCCTTCCCCGCCCCTCCGTCCGGAACCAGCGGCTACTCACGCGGGCGATGCAACTGCTACTGGTCGCGATCGTCGGCTACGGCGTCGCCTTCTCCCAGCCGAAGGCGATCACGAACGGGACCATCGCCCTGGCCGTCACGTTCGCCCCGGCGCTGCTCGAGCGAAACTACGGGGTGCCGCTGGATCCCTGGCTCGGCCTCTGGATCACGACCGCCGTCTTCCTGCACACGATGGGGTCCGCCGGCCTCTACGGCGCGATCGGCTGGTGGGACCACCTGACCCACGCGACGTCCGCGTCGCTCGTGGCCGGGATCGGCTACACGTTCGTCCGGGCGGTCGACCTTCACAGCGAGCGGATCCACGTGCCGCGACGGTTCGCGTTCGTCTACATCCTGCTCGTCGTGATGGCGTTCGGCGTCGTCTGGGAGCTGTTCGAGTTCGGGCTCGACGTCGCCGCGGAGGCGACGTCGATCACTATGCCGCTCTCCCAACACGGCATCGACGACACCGTCCGCGACATCGCGTTCAACACCCTCGGAGCGCTGGTCGTCGCCACCTTCGGGCAGGCCCACCTGTCGGGCGTCGCCGAAACCGTCAGGGAGTGCCTGCTGGCCGACCGGGGCGGGCGGTGACCGGTACTCGTCGAGGCGGACCTGAAACCCGTGACGCGGTACGCGGAGCCGAATCGCGACGGCGCCGGCGGGCGCTAACCGCGAGAACGAGCGGTTGGTGGACGCGCTGATCGCCGTGACGACGACGGGTCGGCCGTCGGGACCGGCTCGGGCCGACCCGCCCCTCCCGCCGATCTGTCGCCCCCGCCGCTCACGCCGCCCCTATCGGTCCGTCGCGCCCATCGGTCCGTCGCGTCGGCTGGTCCGCCGCTCTCCCGGTCCGTCGCGTCCCCCGCTCGCCCGCACGGACGAACCTGCCACCCCCGTTACAGCTAAGCGTCGGCGCGGAATGCGTTTCGCTAATGGCGCCGCGAGAACCTGACGAGACCGCGGTTCGCCTCCTCGCGGACCGGCGAAACCGGGCGATCCTGGCCGAACTCGAGGGGGCTGGCGTCGTCGACGTGGACGCCCTGGCCGAACGGCTCGCCGACCGCGACGAGGAGCCGACGGTCTCGGAGGACGAGTCCGAGCGCCTGCGAATCGAGCTTCGGCACGCCGCGCTGCCGGCGCTCGACGACGCCGGGCTGGTCTCCTTCGATCCGGCGACCGCCAGCGTGGCGATCGGTTCCCGGCCCGGCCGCGACGGGGCGGCCTTCGACGAAATCCGCGACCGCCTCGACGCCGTCGCGAACGCCGACGGCGCGGTCGGCGTCGAGGTCCTCGAGGGTCGCGACGAGGTGATCGACCGCGGCCAGCGGCTGTTCGAGTCGGCCGACGAAGAGCTGTTCCTCGTGATCACGACCGACGGACTGCTCGAGCGCGGCTGTCTCGATCGGCTGCAGGACGCCGTCGACCGCGGGGTCGAGGTCGCCGTCGGCTCCCCCACGATCGGCGTTCGCGATCTCGTCCGCCGATCGGTCCCCGACGCGACGATCTGGGAGCCCCAGCGCGACGTCGCGAGCGATCCGGCGGCCCACCCGGCGCTCGGACGGCTCGTGGTCGCCGACCGCCGGGCGGTCATGGTCGGCCGCCTCGACGACCGCGACGAACCGACCGAGCGGGCGATCGCGGCCGCGGGCCCCGCCAATCCGCTGGTCGTCCTCGTCCGCGAGCTGCTCGGCCCGCGACTCGACCACCTGGACTACCAGAGCGAGGACTTCCGCCAGCACCTGCCGTTCTGACCGACCTCGCGGGTGTCGGACCGCTCGCCGTCGGGAGCCGTCGGACGCGAATCGGCACTCGACCGGACGCCGAGCGACGATTCACAAGAGGGAAAGCCGGTCGGTTCCAGTCGTCTCGTAATGGACGCGCTCGGCGGTCTGCTGGCGGCGTCGGCGACGAGCGGCGCGACCGCCTCGCTCGACGCCCTGACCGCGAGCGTCCTCGCCGCGTACGACGCCGGCGGGGCGAACGCCGCCGCGAGCGCGCTCGGCGACCCCGGCGGCTTCCTCGTCCACGGCGACCACGGGGCCGGCGACGACCACGGTACCGGCGCCGCCGTCGCCGAGCACGCGGACCTCGTCGTCTTCCTCGTCATCGGGCTGCTCGCCGGCGCGCACTGCCTGGGGATGTGCGGCCCGCTCGTGACCGCCTACGGCGACCGGATGGCGGCGAAGACCGCCGCGCGCCGGTCGGACGACCTCTCGCTCTTCGAGGTGCGCCAGCACCTCCTGTTCAACCTGGGCCGGGCGACGAGCTACGCCCTGATCGGCGGACTCTTCGCGCTCCTCGGCGCCGTCGCGTTCGCCTCGTTCGAGCTGACGGTCGCGATCGGCAACGACGTGCGGGCCGCGACGGGGATCGTCGTCGGCGTCGCGATCATCCTCGCCGGGCTCTACTACGTCCGCGGGCGGGCGGGCGTCCCGGGCCACGACCTCCCGCTGATCGGCTCCGCCTTCGCCGCCGTGTCGGGGGCGCTGACCGCCAGGATCGACCGCCTCGCCACGGGACCGGGGATCGCCCTCCTCGGCGCGGTCCACGGCTTCCTGCCGTGTCCGATCATCTACCCCGCCTACCTGTACGCGTTCGCGCTGGCGGACCCGGTGCGGGGCGCGCTCTCGCTGCTCGTCCTCGGCCTCGGGACGATCCCCACGCTGTTCGTCTACGGGACGCTCCTGAGTTCGATCGGGCCGCGGACCCGGGTTCGACTCCACCGCGCGCTCGGCGTCGCGTTCCTCGTGCTGGGGTACGTCCCCCTCCAGCACGGGCTGATGCTGTACGGGATTCACCTGCCGCACCCGCCGCTGCCGTTCTACCAGCCGCTGCTGTGAGCGGCGGCGGCCGTCGGCCTCACGGATCACTCCCGGTCGTCCACCTCGGGCTCTCCGGTCACCACGCGCTCGACCTCGCGTCGAGTGCCGTCCTCGTCGTAGACGTAGCGCGTCTCGGGGTCCTCGCCGGCCGTCCGCCGGTGGGAGCCGTCACAGAACGGGAACGACGCCGACAGTCCGCAGCGACAGACCGCCACGTCGCCCTTCTCGGGGTCGATATCCGAGGCGTCGAGCTTCTTCGGTCCGTTCGCGTCGAGTTCGACGAGTCGCGACATGCGCGTGCCTCCGGGCCCGAGCGCCAAAGGCGTGCGGGCGCGGCCTCGCGGTCGGTCCGCCGGCCGTCGCGAACGGCGGCCACCGACCCGGCCCCTTATTTTCCTCCGCGACGTTCCGGACTCCGATGACGAACTCGAGCACCGCCGATCGCGGGCGCTCGCCGCTCTGGTCGACCGGCCGGTACCCGTCGCTGGCGCCGAACATGCTGCCCGCCCACGCCAGCCTCGTCGACGCCGCGGGGATCGACCCCGGGGACGCGGTGCTGGACGTGGGCTGTGGCACCGGGAACGTCGCGCTGACGGCTCGCCAGTCGGGTGCGCGGGTCGTCGGCGTCGACCTCTCGCGGGAGATGCTCGACCTCGCGGCCGACAGCGCGGCGCTCGTCGGCGACGACGAGGTGGAGTGGGTGGCCGGCGACGCCGTCGCGCTGCCCGTCCGAGACGACGAGTTCGACGCCGTGCTCTCGAGCTTCGGGCACGTCTTCGCGCCGGAGTCGACCGTCGCGGGCCGCGAACTCCGCCGGGTGATCGTGCCCGGCGGCCGCGTCGCGTTCACCGCCTGGTCGCCCGTCGGCGTCGTCGGGGAGCTCACCGAGGTGCTCACCCGGCACGTCGACGAGCCGCCGGGCGACCCCTGGGCGCACCTCGAGTGGGGCCGACCGGCGTTCGTCCGCGAGCAGTTCCCCGCCGCCGCCGACCTCTCGTTCGAGCGCCGGATCCTCGAGTTCCGGTACGTCTCGCCGGAACACTTCTGGCTCGACTTCGCCGAGGAGGCCGGCCCCCTCTCGCCCGTGCTGGGCCGGGTGACCGATCCCGCCGCCCGCGAGCGGCTGCGGGACGCGGCGCTGGAGACGCTCGAAGAGTGGTTCGCCGACAACGCCGTTCGCGTGGAGTACCTGCAGGTGCGGGCGGTCGTGGCGTGACGGGTCGACCGTCATCGGACACCCGCGTCCGCGCGGCGTTCGCGAGGGTCGCCGTCGTCAGTCCTCGGCGGTCGGCGCGCCGACCGGTTCGGGATCCGGCTCGACCTCGTAGAGGTGGACGAAGAGGGCGCCGGCGACGAGCATGAAGCCGGCGGCCAGCCAGAACCCGGCGGCGACGGAGACGTAGTCCAGGGTCCCGCCGACGGCCAGGGGGCCGACGATGGCGCCGACCTGCCAGGAGACCGATCGCAGCGAGAGGCTGCCGGCGACCGCGTCGTAGTGCTCGCCCTCCTCGACGAACATGGCCATGCTCGTCGGCAGCCGGAAGCTGTCGGCGACGCCGAGGATCGCGTAGGCGGTAAAGAGGACGACGAACGGGGCGCCGATCGCGATCTCGCGGCCCAACCCCGCGATCGTGAGCGGCGAGACCGTCCCCTGGACGAGCGAGGCGGCGGGGATCAGCGCCGTGCCGATCGCGTACCCCACCGTGCCCGCGACGATGAACCGCTGGTAGCCGCCGACGCGGTCGGCCCACTCGCCGACGCGGCCCTGTACCAGCCCCTTCGTGAGCTTGCCGCCGGCCAGGATCCCGCCGATCAGCAGGGCGTTCATCCCGAAGGCGGTGCGGGCGTAGATCGGGAGGAAGATGATGACGGCCATCTTCCCGAAGCTGAACGCGAACCGGAAGACGACGAGGGCGACGATCGCCCGCCGGCGCAGCAGCTTCCCGAAGGTTTCGAGCCCCGTCGCTTCGTCGGGATCCGAGCGGGTACCGGGATCGTCCCGGACGAAGACGTAGACGGCCGCGACCGAACAGCAGGTGAGGAGGGTCAGGGCCGTCCACGTCGTCTGGAACCCGTAGAGGAAGAGCATCGCGCCGCCGACGACGTCGCCCAGCAGGCTCGCGATCGAACGCACCTGGTTGTAGGTCCCGATCCACAGCGCCCGGCCGTCGTCGGGGGCGATCTCGCCCACGACGGCGACGCCGGTTATCCAGAGGATGATCGAGCCGACGGCCTGGAACCCCCGAAGGAAGACGACGTGCTCGATCGCCTGGACGAGGGTGAACCCGACGAGCAGAGCGACGTTCAGCGCCAGTCCCCAGAGCAGATAGCGCTTCGAGTTGCCCAGATCGATCTTCCGACCCAGCGGGAGCACCAGCACGAGCCGGACGACGGCGTAGGCGGAGCCGAAGAGCCCGGCGACGAGCCCGGAGGCCTCGAAGAGGTCGGCGTACAGCGCCAGCGCGATGATGATCGTCGCGAACGCCATCCCGCTGACGAACCGGACCGAGGCGAGCGCCGCGAACTCGGGATCGCGGAGCAACGCCAGCGGGCGGCGCGCTCGTTTCGCTCCGGGCTCGGCGCCGGCGCTCGTCATCTTCCTCGAACCGTCGCCGGCGACGGCCTTTCAAGGACCGGGTCCCGGGCGATGTGGCCGGTAGTCGGCGGCTCCGCGGCCTCCCGTCGACGGTCGCCGTGCCCTGGCGGACCTCGACCACGTCGGCGTCCCCCCAGTTCGCGCGGACTTCCCCGGGGTCGAGGACGTCCCGCATCGTGGCGGCGACGGTCGGGTGGTTCTCGGCGACCGATTCGTCGAACCCTCCCTCGACGTGGAGTGCCTCGAGCGCGCGTTCGACGATGTCGGCCAACGTTGTCGACCCGTGCGCGCGGAATCGGAGAAGCGTTCGGCCGGCGAGTTCGCGGTCGGTCGCGGACCCGCGCTCGGGACGGCCGGTATTATCACCGAGCTAGCACATATTCACGAACCGAATTTCACCGATTCAGTTCCGCTGAACCGGTAATTTTCGTTTTTCCGAGTGAGTTGGTAGCAATGGTATCATGCTACGAGACACTTAATACGGCGGGACCCTTCTAGATGGTGATGAGTACTGAAATCACCGAACACTCCTCGAGAGTCGCGGCGATCGGCGTGTACGTGCGGGCCTGGGCCAAGTTGCTCGGCGGCCTGGCGATCGGCGTGGCGATGATCCCGATCGTGATCCTCGGTTCGGCCGCCGTCATGCTCGCCGCGTTCTGGCCGCTGTTCGTGGGAGCGTACCTCCAGTACGGCTACGTGCCCGGCGAGGCGACGCGGAACAGCGAGCACCTCGGTGTCGAGTGGTGGATCCTGACCGTCGTCTGGCTAGGACTGCTCGCGCTGGCGCCCGCCGTGGGCTACCGCGCGTGGACGCTGACTCGAACCCACCGGACGGCCGGGAAGCTTCCCGCGGCGCGTCCGCGCGTCTGATCGCGATCGAGCGCCACCGCGGACGGGTGTCATTTTCCCCGACGGTCGTCGCAGTTCGGATCGATCCCCGGTTCGATTCCAACGGAAGTATCCAGCGGTTCGTGCGTTTTCCATGTTAGAAAACGCTGACAGGTGACTATGTATCGAGCGAAAGAGTCCCAACCATGCCGTTCGAACTCAATCGGCGAAAGGTGCTTCAGACCACTGGTGCGGCGGCCGCGCTGACGGCCTTCGCAGGGTGTCTCGGTGGAGACGACGACGATGACGACGGTCGCGGTTTCGCGCCGGAGGACGGCGTCGGCATGGTCGAGATCGATTACGACGAGATCGAGATGGGCGGGACGCTCCACTCGGGTCTCACCGAGGACCCGCCGAACTGGGACCCGCCCCAGATCGGCGACACCACCTCCAACATGGTCAGCGGCGAGATGATCTACGAGGGGCTCACGACCACCGGGTACGACCGCGAGCCCCAGCCCTGGCTGGCGACCGACTGGGAGGAGATCGAGGTCCAGGACCTGACCGAGGCGGATTACGCCGACTACATGGTCGACGAGGAGGAGGCGACCTCTGATCCGCTCATCGGGCCGACCGAGGACGGCGAGGTTCTCGACATGGACGGCGGGCAGGAGGCCGCCGAGGACGGGCTCTTCGGCATGCAGGTCGAGTTCGACATCCGCGAGGGCGTCGAGTTCCACGACGGCGACGAGCTCACCGCCGAGCACTTCGTCCGCTCGTACGAGCGGTGGGACGGCGCCAACCGCTGGGCCGTCGAGATGCAGGACTGGTTCCTCCACGCGGAGGCGTCCGACGACCACACGCTCGTCCTGTACGCGAAGCTGCCCGACGCCGACTTCTACTACGCCGTCGCCAACCAGGTGTTCCCGGAACAGTACTGGGACGCAGAACCCGGCGACGTCAACCCGCTCGAGGGTAACGAGCCGATCGGCACCGGCGTCTGGCAGTTCGAGGAGTACGAGGACGAATCCCACATCATCCTCAGCCGGTTCGACGACCACTGGTTCGACCCCGAGGAGTACGAGGAGAGCCACCCCGACGACGACTTCGAGCTCCCCGACGGCTTCCCCGAGCAGCCCCCCATCGAGGAGATCGACTTCGAGATCATCCCCGAGGATCCGAGCCGCTCCGCGGCGCTCCAGGACGGCATCGTCGACCACACCTACGGCGTCGCCGCCGACACGCTCTCGGACTTCGACGACTCCGAGGAGTTCCGCGTCTCGGCGCTCACGAGCGGCGGCTACGACTTCTTCGAGTACCCGAACCAGGTCGAGCCCTGGGACGACCCGCGGATGTGTCGCGGGGTCAACCACATGATCCCGCGCCCCCAGATCGTCGACACCGTCTTCGACGGCTGGGCCACCGAGGCCGAGCTCCCGCTCTCGCCCGTCTCGTCGGAACTCGGCGTGCACGACTGGGACGAGATCACCGATGAGCTCGCCCACCACAACGAGTACGACCCCGACGCCGGTGCGGACCTGGTCGAGGACGTCTTCGAGGAGCGCGACGTCGAGGCGCCGTTCGAGACCACCATCATCACCAACTCCGACAACGACGACCGCGTCGACATGGTCGGGCTCATCGCCGAGTCGATGGAGAACACCGGCCTCTTCGAGGTCGAGATCGAGACCTACGAGTGGGGTCGGTTCGTCGAGATGCTCGTCTCGGGCGAGCTCTACGACGAGAACCAGATCATCATGGTCGGGCTCTCCTCGGGCTGGACGCCCGACGGCTACGCGCGCTCGGTGTCCCATCCCGACCACTGGGGTGGGGCGTGCTGTAACCACACCCACTACGAGAACGAGGACGTCACCGAACTCATCGACAACGGGCGGTACGGCGCGGAGGTCGTCGGCGAGGACGGCGTCGACGCCCGTCGCGACATCTACGAGGAGCTCTGGGAGACGCTGCTCGAGGACCCGCCGGTCTCGTGGATCCAGTTCGGCATGGAAGACGACATCGTCAACGACGAGGTGGTGAAGGGGTGGAACGCCTACCCGTTCAACTCCTTCAAGTACAACCGACCGCTGTTCAACCCGCCCTCGGGCCAGGTGAGCTGGGTCACCGACGACTGAACGGCCGAGAGTCCGCCGATCGACGTCGAATCGCGCCTTCGATGGTGCGTTCGACCCACACGTACTCCGTTCAGGCATTACTCGCAAGCAGGTACGTCTGCGCTTCGTCGGACACTATTCGCAAGCAGGTACGTCTGCGCTTCGTCGGACACTATTCGCAAGCAGGGACGTTCGCACACCGTTCGGGCACTACTCGCAGTCAGTCACGCCCGCCACCGTTCGGGCACTACTCGCAGTCAGTTACGCCCGCCACCGTTCGGGCCGACCCCGGTTTCGTCGAGCGCTCGCCGCTCGACGGACCTCCTAGCGGGTGGTAACCGCGTTTTCTCGCCCGGAACACGCGCCCCCGGTATTAGGGCACACCGCGGGAGAGTGACGAACGGGACGCGTCAGCACCAGTCGCGCTCCCCGGCGTTGCACCGCGCCGATCCACGTTGGGTGGCGCCCGCGCGGCGACGCGCGAGGTCGCCGCCGATTCCACCGTCGCCCTCGAGCCCGCCGTCCCGACCGCGAGCGCCCTCGACGCCCGGGTGCCGGCGTCGACCCGCCGCCCCCTCGCGGTCGGGACGGCGACGAGCCTTCGAC
Organism: Halovivax sp.; assembly: GCA_007119345.1. GTDB lineage: Archaea > Halobacteriota > Halobacteria > Halobacteriales > Natrialbaceae > Halovivax. Next base: position 1,879 of record SKPV01000098.1, on the reverse strand, counting down.
GATCGTTCGGCCGCGAACGCCGCCCTCCATTTCTCGACCGTCCGCGAGCGATCGGTTCCGCTCGCCGGCGAGGGCCGGGGTCGTCCCGACCGAAATCGGTGCGGGCGGTACGGCGAGACGAACCGGCTACCGCGACCGGCGCGGGCGCCACGGCGAGACGAACCCCCGACCGCGACCGCCCGAGACGCCGTCATCGCGAGACGGCGCCCTGAAGCCGCGTCGAACCTATCACGGCTCGAACCCGCGACCGATGGCGTACCGACGCGTCTCCAGCGGGGTCTCGTCGAGCGTCCGTCGTCCGTCGACCACCACCGAGAGGTCGTCGCTCGAGCGCTCGAGCGCGGCCCACGGGATCGACTCGAACTCCTCGTGCGGCGTCACGAGGACCACCGCGTCGAGCGGTTCCTCGGCGAGCGCCTCGAGCGCCAGCGGTTCGAGGTCGACCCCGGGGACCTCGTCGACGAGCGGGTCGACCCCGTAGATCTCGGCGCCGCGGTCGGAGAGCCTTTCGGCGATCGCGATCGCCGGGGACGCTCGCAGTTCCTCGACCCCGGGCCGGTAGGTCAGCCCGAGCAGCGCCACCGCGGCGCCCTCGAGGGACTTGCCGTCGCGGGCCAACCCTTCGCGGAGCCGCTCGACGGTGAAGGCGGGCATCGCGTCGTTGACCTCGCGGGCCGTCTCGAGCAGCGGCGTGGCGGTCTCGCAGGGGTGGATCAGGAAGTACGGGTAGTACGGAATGCAGTGGCCGCCGACGCCGGGACCGGGCTCGTGGAGGTCGCAGTACGGCTGGGTGTTCGCGACCTCGATCGCGTCCGCGACGTCGACGTCGAGCTCGTCGGCCAGCGTCGCGAGCTCGTTCGCGAGGGCGATGTTGACGTCGCGGTAGACGCCCTCGAAGACCTTCACCGCCTCCGCGGTCGTCGCGTCGGCGACCGGGACGACCCCCGAGTCGTTGAGTTCCTCGTAGACGAGCCGCGCGGCCCGCGCGCTCTCGTCGTCGCAGCCGCCCACCACCTTCGGGTAGGCGCCCCGGATGTCCCGCAGGGCGCGCCCGCTGGCGGTCCGCTCCGGACAGAACGCCAGCCCGAACTCGCCGAGGGCCAGTCCTGACGCCTCCTCGAGCGCCGGTCGCACTCGACCGGCCGTCGTCCCCGGCGGCACCGTCGACTCGACGATCACGAGGTCGCCCGCCGCGAGGCCGGCGCCGATGTCGGCGACCACCGCGTCCAGCGTCGCCAGGTCCGGCTCGGTGCGGTCCGTGATCGGGGTCGGAACGATCACGACGTGGACCGACGCCTCGGTCGCCGCCTCCCGCGGGTCCGTCGTCGCCGTCAACGAGCCCCGCTCGACCTGGTCGGCGACGAGTTCGTCGAGGCCGGGTTCGCCCGTCACGTGCGAGCGCCCCGCCCGGATCTCCTCGACGACCGCCGGGTCGATATCGGCGCCGACGACCCGCCCGCCGGTCTCCGCGAAGACCGCCGCCAGCGGGAGCCCCATCTTGCCCAGCCCGTACACCGCGATCGGGACGTCGCCCCGCAGAAACGCCCGGCGTCGCGCCTCGTCGTCGGCCGCCGAGCCGTAGAGCGCGTCGGGGGCCCGGGACGAGGCGGATTCCGATTCGCTCACGGGCGACCACCCGGCGCGAGCGCTGGGATCCGCCCGCCTGAACGGGGCGGGACGTGGCGAGACCACCGGTCTGGACGGGGCGGGTCGTGGCGAGACCACCGACCTGGACCCGACAGCCCGTTTGAAGACCGGTCCAGGGCGCGGGCGAGTCCCGTCCGGTCCGCGTCGCGGTCTCCGAAATCACCGCGCCGGTCCGCGTCGCGGTCTCCGAAATCACCGCGCCGGTCCGCGTCGCGGTCTCCGAAATCACCGC
>SKPV01000065.1 GCA_007119345.1 Halovivax sp. | reverse complement strand
GCGATCCGCTCGAGGTCGTCCTCGACCGCCCCGCCGACCTTCACTTTGATCTCCTCGAACCCTCGCTCGAGGGCGGTCACGGTCTCCGAAGCGGCGGTGTCGGGGTCCACGATCGAGACCGTGATGTCCGTCGTGACGGGCACCGGCTCGCCGCCGAAACACTCCGCGAGGGGAATCTCCCGTTCCCGGCAGTAGGCGTCGTAGAGCGCTGTCTCGAGGGCGAAGATCGCCGACACCTGGCCGGGCAGCGCCGCACGGAGCGCGCTGACGGCACCCCGTCGGTCGGCGACCGACCGGCCCTCGAGGAGGTCGGCACCCGCCTCGGCAGCGGCGATCGCACTCGCCTGCGTCTCGCCGGTGATCGGTTCCAGGGGCGCACTCTCGCCGTAGCCGACGGTTCCGGTATCGGTCTCCAGACGGACGAGGACGTTCTCGGCGCGGGACTTCGATCCGAGCGAGATCTCGAACGGCTCGGCGAGCGGGAGGTCGAGCGGGACGACGTCCACTCGATCGACGATCACCTGCGGTCGCCTCCGGTCTCCAGGTCAGCGTTCGCGGGTTCCAGGTCGAGCAGCCGCCTCGTCGAGCGCAGTCCCTCGTCGAGGTCGGCGACGTACCGATCGTCGGCGGGATCGAGGCTGTTCACCGTCACCCCATCGGCGTCGCCGTAGGCGTGGACGAACTCTGCGCCGCCGAGGGAGATCGCCACGTGGCCCGGCCAGAACAGGAGGTCACCGGGTGCAAGCGCCTCGCGATCGACGTCGACGCCGAGGGTCTCCTGCTGGTCGGCGTCCCGCGGGACGCTGACACCGGCGACGGCGTACGCGATCAGGACCAGTCCGGAGCAGTCGATCCCGGTGATCGTCGTGCCGCCCCACTCGTAAGGGGTGCCGAGAAACTGCGTGGCGGCGTCGACCACCGTCTCTCCGTCGCCGACGGGTCGCTGCCTGCGGATCGCGTCGTCGTCGAGGACGGCCGTCGCACCCGTTCGGAACGAGACGATCGTTGGGGTTCCACTCGTCGGCTTCCCTTCGTCCGTCCCGTCCCGGCTCGTCGCCGCCGCTACGCTCGTCGGCTCGATCCGACACGGCGTGCCGGCCGGGATTCGCTCGGGAAGTCCGTCGTTCGACTCCGCGGGCTCCGCGGGAGACGTCACGACCGCGTCCGCCTCCCAGTCGCCTCCGGAGTCGCCGGGCTCTGCGAGCGCGTCCGCGTCCATCCACCCGATGTAGCCGTCGGGCGTCCGGACGCGCCGCCACGAGTCCCGTCGATCGTACGCCCGTAGATCCGTCCCGTATCGGGCCTGGGTGACCTGCTCGGCGTCGCCGTCGGGTTCGCCGCGGACCGGGACGACCCGGCGGGCGGTCGTCCGCGCCTCCCCGCTCCCCGCGAGCGTCGCCAGCTCGTCGCGCACACGCCGGTCGGGGACCGCCCGCTCGACCGCGTCGACGACCGCTCGTCGGGCCCGGGCGTCGCCAACGACGCCGGTCAGAACGACGACGTCCCCGTCCGTTTCGGCGTCGACCGCGAACGCGGCGACGCGCTCGTCGGGAGCCACCCGCGTCGCCGCGCGCTGGACGGCGAGGCGGACCGCAGCCGGGACGTCCGCGGGAAACCCGTCCCGCGAACGCGGCTCCTCGCCCGCTCGCTCACCGGAGGTCATCCGGCACCTCCGCCTTTTCCAGGACGTCCGCGGGCGTCTCCGGCCGCCTGATCACGTCGACGCCGCCGTCCTCGCGGGCGAGGACCACCGGCGGCTTCGGCTGGGCGTTGGTGTGGGAGGCGCTGCCCAGCGAGTAGGCGCCCACGCGATCGATCGCGATCACGTCGCCCGCGGCGAGCTCCGGAAGGGCGACGTCCTCCGAGAGCACGTCCCCGGTGTAACAGAGCGGACCGGCGACGTCGTACGTCCGATCGGGCTCGCCGTCTGCGACCGCGTAGACCGGGTACGGCCAGTACGACGAGACGGCGTTCGTGCCGACGTCGAGGACCGCAAACGACGCGTACGGCGTCTCCTTGACGACACCGACGGTTCCGAGCAGCGTCCCCGCGTTGCCGACGAGCCGGCGGCCGGGTTCGAGAAAGAGCGTCGGGTGCGAGAGGGCGTGGGCAGCGACGCGCTCCCGCACGGTCGTCGCGATCGTCTCGACGATCTCGGTCGCCGGGGGCACTGGCTCGTCGTAGGGGACGGGAAAGCCGCCGCCGAGGTCGAGGACGTCGATCTCGACGCCGAGGTCGTCTCTGATCTCAGCCGCGAAGGAGAGCATCTCGCGCGCGGCCACGGCGTACGGCTCGACGCTGCGGATCTGGCTGCCGATGTGCAGCTGGACGCCAGCGAGTTCGACGGCGTCGGACGCGACCGTCCGCTCGGCGACAGCCATTGCCCGCCCGGACTCGATGTCGAGTCCGAACTTCGTCTCCCGGGTCGCCGTCGCCACCTCCGGGTGGGTCGGCACCTCCATCGCGGGGTTGCCCCGGACGAGGACCTTCGGCGTCGTCCCGGTCGCCTCGGCCGTATCGATCAGGCGCTCCAGTTCCGTGGCGTTGTCGACGAGCAGGTGTTCGACGCCGACCTCCAGGGCACGCTCGACGTCCGCCGACCGGCGGTTCATCCCGGTCAACAGCAGCTCCGAGGGATCGAATCCCGCCTCGAGCGCCGCCGAGAGTTCGCCGCTGGCGTACACCTCCGCCCGGCAGCCCTCCGATCGAAGTATCGAGAGGACGCCGGGATTGTAGTTGGCTTTGACGGCGAAGTGGATCGCCGAATCCGGGTAGTGGTCGTCGAGCGCCCCACGCAACGTCCGATAGTTGGCTCGTATGTCCTCCTCGAAGAAGACGAAGACCGGCGTCTCGAACGGCTCGAGCACCGCCGCCCGCCGGTCGCGGAGCCGGGCTCGTCGTGCCTCGATATCCATACCCTCGAACGCTTCGGACGGAGGGAAAACTCCCGGGCTAGCATGCGAGGCGAGTCGGCAGCTACTCTTCCGGCCACCAGCCGATACCGGTCCACCGGCTCGCAGGTCCAGAGCGTGTACGGCTGGCCGGGGACCACAGGTTTCTTGCAGAAAGTCGACGTGGAATCTCACCCATAGATATTTAGCTTTCGCTTGAGAGTCTCTCTCAAGACTCTGTTCGGTATGAAAAAACGAGTCGATCTCCGGCTGTGGCACGACGGCTGCTGGATGCTCGAGCTCACGCGCGAGTTCCCGGGCGCGGAGCTCGTCGTGACGGACATCTGTTCCGACGGGACCGACATTTTGGCGACGGTCAGTCTGCTCGGCAGCGAGGCGGTCGATCTCGAAGACGTCGAGGAAGCGGCGGCCGGCTCGGGCGCCGTCAGGTCGCTCGACGTCCTCGAAGGGCACGCCGACCAGCTCCGGGTTCACGTCCGGTACGACGCGGCCGCGTCGATCTACGAGGCGATCGTCCAGTCGTCGCTGACGCCGGTCGGCGAGATCCGGATCACCGACGACCGCGAACAGTGGACGCTGCTCGCCGACGGTGCCTCGATCGGCTCTTCGATGGCCGAGCTCGAAGCGGTCGCGGACGTCGACGTCCGGCGAGTCATCGACTACGAACCGGAGGAGGCGGTCGCGGGCGATCTCGTCGACGAGATCGCGGGCGAACTCTCTCAGCGCCAGACACGGTATCTGCTGTCGGCGTTCGAGGAGGGTTACTACGGCTGGCCCCGCGAGGTCTCCGCCAAGGAGCTGGCGGCCAAACACGACGTGTCCGGGCCGACGGCGCTCGAACACCTCCGGAAGGGAGAAGCGACCGTCCTCCAGCAGATCCTCGAGGTCGTCGAGCGCCGCGAGCGTCGCCAGGCCGACTCGGTGTAGCTAGAGGGATTCGTCACTCGAGGCTGGCGCCCCGAACCGAAGAGCGCAATTCGTGACTCGAAGCGAGACCATCGAACAGATGAGATGAGAAGAGTCGGTATGTAGGGTGACCACCCTCGACGTG
>SKPV01000128.1 GCA_007119345.1 Halovivax sp. | reverse complement strand
GGCTTTTCCTTCTTCGGCTCTTCCTTCTTCTGCGCCTTCTCTTTCTTGGGCTTTTCCTTCTTCGGCGCCTCCTCCTTCTCGGGCTTCTCTTTTTTGGGCTTTTCCTTCTTCGGCGCCTCCTCCTTCTCGGGCTTCTCTTTTTTGGGCTTTTTCTTCTCGGGCTTCTTTTTCTTAGGCTTCTCCTCCTTCTTCGCCTTCTCCTTCTTGGGTTTCTTTTCCGCTTTCTCGGGCTTCTTCTCTTCTTTCTTCGGTTTCGCTATTTCGTCGGCGGTTTTGCACGGCTTGCTTCTGATCGCAACCTCCTCGTCGAGTTCGAGGGCGTACCGATCGGGATCTTCGATGTCTCCCGAGAGCACTTCCCACCGTTCGATCGATCCGTAGTCGTACTCGTCGGCGAGGTAGGCCATTTCGTTGAACGCCGGTTCGATGACGATCTCCGCGTCGAATTCGGCGTCGAGTGCCCGGAACGCGCCCCCGTCGGTTTCGCCGGGTTCGTACGCCCAGTCGATGTCGTGCACGTCGCCGTCGACGTCCCACCAATCCTCGGAGACTTCCTCCCCGTCCGCTTCGAGGTAGTCGTCCATGACGACCCAGTCGCCGTCGGTCGGCAAGCCGTGGATGACGAACGAGACGGTCCCGCCGCCGTCGATCTCGCCGTGCAGCCGACCGTGGAGGACGACCAGACTCAGCCCGTCGGGTCCCTCGTAGAGGAAGAGGATACTCGAGTTGTCTCGCTGGAGGTCGACCGTCCCTTCCGAGCTGAACGACACGCCGTCCGAACCGAGCGCTCCGCTGTACTCACCGGTCGGGTACGCGTAGTCGTAGAGTTCGTCGACCGAAACCTCGCCGCGGAGCGGTTCGATCGAGGCGCACCGATCCCCCTGTCGAATCGCGAACGACGCGCCCGCCGCGACGCCGCCCACGCGCCGCGTCGCAGGAACCGCAACGGTCGTCGCCGCCACGCCGATCGTCTGTAGTACGTGCCGCCGCTTTACCCCACTCGGATTCACGTTCGATTCACCGCAGCCTATGTCGCTTCCGGCTGGCAAAAGGCGGCCCCAGGCGGTCGCAAGGCTGGAAAGGAGAATCCCCCGACGCATCGGCGATCCTCGGCGTCGCCGACGTCCGATCCGGGACCGACGGGCGCTACCGGTCGGACCGTCGGTACACGGCGTCGGTGAGTTGCTACATCGCCGTCTCGTAGACGTACTCCTCGAGACCCGGGCCCAGGTCGCTGTCCCGGGTATCGACCCGGTCGAAGCCCATCGACTCGTAGAAGCTGACGCCGACCTCGTTGTCCGCGAGGACGGACAGCCGGAGACGACCGTAGTGAGGGCCGAGCGCGTCGTCGACGGCCTCCAGGAGGGTCCGGCCGGCGCCTTCGCCCCAGGCCGCCGGGCGGACGTAGATGCGGATCAGCTCCGCGACGTCGTCGTCCTCGGTGTCTGGGCCGGCGTGGGCGAAGCCCACCAGTTCGGTGCCGTAGCCCTCCGGCGCCTCGCCGACCAGAAAGATCGCGTCCTCGCGGGCGGCGGCGTTGGCGATCGAGTCCTCCAGGCGCTCGAAGTCGTACCACTCGTCGACGACCTCGTCGACGGTCTCGGTTCCGAGGATCTCGTCGTAGGCGCCGTGCCAGCTCGCGCGCGCGATGTGAGCGATCTCGCGCGCGTCGAACCGCTTGGCCTCCCGAACTGTCGGCTCCATGTCCCGTGGTACGGGAGACGAGACAAAAGGGTACCGGGGCGATTCACGCCGCGGAAGGACGCCGGAACCGGGGCGCGGGCCGAGGGTCGACCGACGTCGCAGTCAGTCGTCGGCCGGGCCGGCGCCGACCGGCCGACGCTCCGGCACGTCCGCTACGGCCGAGCCGGTTTCGGACGTCACCAGCGCGACGACGACGATGACGGCGATACAGACCGGCCAGACGAGGATCGGGAAGTAATCGGGCAGGAGGTACAGGTTCCCGATCGAGCTCGCGAGCCCGGCCACGATTCCGGCGAGCATCGCTTCGCCGGTCATCCGCTCCCAGAACAGCATGAACAGCAGCGGGAGGCCGAACGTGGCGCCGAGGCCGACGTACGCGAACTCGATGATCTCGAAGATCGTGCCGGGACGCACGAACGCGAGGAGGATTCCGCCGACGGCCAGCACGCCGACGACCGCCCGGCCGAGGAGGATGAGTTCGCGCTCGCTGGCGTCGGGGTCGATGCGCTCCTCGTAGAACCGCGTGAGGTCGGACGAGGCCACGATGAGCATCGAGTCGGACGTCGAGAGGATCGCGGAGACGATCGCGGCCAGCAGCACACCGGCGATCACGGCGGGGAAGAAGTCGACGATCGCGATCATGGCGACGTTCTCGGGGTTGTCGACCGACCCGTAGACGACCCGTCCGGCCGCGCCGATGAACAGCGGCACCGTGAGCCGGAGGGACTGGAAGGTGACCGCGATCACCGACGCCGGGCTGAGCAGCCGCTCGTCGCGGATCGCCTGGAACCGCATCAGGGAGTGGGGCTGTCCGATCGTCCCGAACGCGAAGGTCACCCACGCGAGCGTCGCGATCAGCAGCGCCTGGCCGGCGAGCCCGCCGCTGATATCGAGCAGCGGCGCCTCCTCGACGGCGCCCGCCTCGGCGACGAACGCGGACCAGCCGCCGACCTCCGAGATCATGAGGATCGGCAGCGTCACGGCCGCGACGAAGATGAGGACTCCCTGGAAGACGTCGGTCCAGATCGACGCGTTGAACCCGCCGAGGACGGTGTACAGGCCGACGACGAGCCCGCCGAGCGCGATGGCGATCAGGTAGTCGATGCCGATCCCGGTGTCCATGGCCTCGCCGACGGCGATGATCTGCGCGCCGACGTACGCGCCCATGAACACGAGGATCGCGACGGTCGCGACGATCCGGATGTACATCGCGATCCGGTCGTCGTCGACGGCCAGCGAGAGGTGGTCGGCGATCGTCAGGCTGCCGAGCTCCTCCGACTGTCGGCGGAACTGCGAGCCGACGTACCGGTACATGAAGATGATGATGACGACCATCGTCACCGAGAACCAGAGGCCGTTGATCCCGAGGGTGAATCCGACGCCGACCCACGCGAAGAAGGTCCACCCGCTGGCGACGGAGGACACCTCGGAGATGGCCACCGGCCACGTGCCGACGTCGCGACCGGCGAGCAGGTAATCGGAGAGGCGCTTCGTCTCCGTCGTCACGAAGAAGTACGCGCCGATGGCGATCAGGATCAGGAGGTACGCCGCGAACGTGAGCTGGATGCCGAGCGACATGCTAGGCCCTCCCCAGGATGGAGACGTAGCCGTCGTTCAGCCGGCGATCGATCAGGTACAGTGCGAACGTCAGGATCGGGAGGAGCACCATCGCGAGCACGGCGACGGCCGCTCCCGTCGGAAGCCCTCCGAACATGCTCGCAGAAGTCGAGTGCGCTGTCAAAACCTTAACGGATATTCATCAACAATTCCGAGGAGAAATAATATATTCGTCACATTATTACCGAAATTCAAACTTATATCGGATTAGGAGTTAATTCTCACGTCCTGCGTGGCCCGACAGCGCGTCAGAGCCCTCGGTCGATCGACCGAGTCACTTCGGGCGTTCGAACCGGCTGAACGGAGAAACCGGGCGGCCCGCCGGCGTTCACGCGGTCCTGGGCTCGCCCTCGGGGAGCAGCGACGGATCGGGCTCGATCCCGTGACCTGGGCCCGAGATCTCCACGGTCGGGTCGCGCGGGACGTCGGCAACCCGCTCGGCGAACGACTGATTTCCGTCGAGGTCGACGTACGAGAAGCCGCCGACGCCGGCCACGAGGTGGGCGCTGGCGTGCAAGCCCAGCGCGGACTCGAGCATGCAGCCGACCATCAGTTCGAGGTTCGCCGCGCGGGCGATCTCGGCGATGGCGGCGCCGTCCGTGAGCCCCGACTTCGCGGCCTTCACGTTGATGACGTCCGCCGCCCGCT
>SKPV01000144.1 GCA_007119345.1 Halovivax sp. | reverse complement strand
GTCGACCGGATCGTGCTTTCGCGCGGTGGGGTCGACCGGATCGTGCTTTCGCGCGGTGGGGTCGACCGGATCGTGCTTTCGCGCGGTTGGGCCGACAGCCACCCGGCGTCGATTCGTCCGTCGTCGGTCGGGGCCTCGCGGAGAACGCCCCGGTACCGACCGGGACGTAACGCTTTCGTACGGTAAGATTGCAATTAGGTAGGCCAATGCTACCGTGTGCTTACCATTCGTGTGGAACTATCCGCACGTATATTGCTACCGTTGCCCGTTCGTGGATCTGGTATGGTGGATGCTACCAAGCGATCATTGGACCGTCGATCGGTACTCCGATACACGGGTGCGGCGGCTGCGGGGGCCGGACTCGCGTCGATCACCGGAGTCGCCGGCGCTCGAGCCCAGGAGCTCGAAGAGATAACGATCACGCTGTCGCAGTTCCCGGACACGATCGATCCGCTCGATCACATCACCGGGGACTTCTTCGACGTCTACGACCACATCTACGAGCCGCTGTTCGACTTCGAACCCGGGGAGGGGATCTTCCCGCGCGTCGCCGAAGACTGGGAGGCCCAGGACGACGGGACGACTACCGTCGAACTACGTGACGACGTCGTCTTCCACAACGGCGAGGAACTGACGGCCGAGGACGTCGCCTGGACGATCGACCGGACGGTCGATCCGGATATCGGCGTCGCGAGCCCGATCGGCACGTTCGGCCTCGGCTCGATCGAGGGGGCCGAGGCGGTCGACGACCACACCGTCGAGATCAGCTACGGCGCTGCGCCGGGGCTCGCGGAGTTCGAGTTCGGCAACTACGCTCGCGCCCTCAACCGTGACTGGGCGATCGAGAACCACGACGCCGAAGACGACGCGATCTCCGGCGCCGATCCGGAGGACTTCAACGGGACCGGCCCGTACGAGGTCGTCGACTTCACGTCGGGCGAGGAGATCGTCGTCGAGCGGTTCGACGACTACTGGGGCGAGGAGGTGCCGTTCGAGCGGATCACCTTCAACGCCTCCGGCGAGGCCGCCAGCCGGGTGGCGGCGGTCGAGACGGGCGAGTCAGACCTCGCCATCAACATCCTGCCCGAGGACGTGCCGACCATCCAGGACGCGGAGGGGGCCGACATCCGGAACGTGACGAGCTTTCGGAGCATCTTCTGTCCGATGAAGAACACGGCCGAGCCGTTCGACAGCCAGGAGTTCCGCCAGGCGATGAACTACGCCGTCGACAACGCGGGGATCGTCGACACGATTCTGGGCGGGTTCGGCGAGCCGCGCGGTCAGCCGGTGTCGCCCGGCGTCTTCGGTTTCAACCCCGACGTCGAGCCCTACGAGCAGGATATCGGGCGGGCCGAGAGCCTCGTTGAGGACAGCGGCTACGGCGGGATGGAGATCGAACTGACCGCGCCGTCGGGCCGGTACGTCCAGGACGCCGCGACCGCGGAGACGGTCGCCGACATGATCGACCAGCTCGACAACGTCAGCTGCGACGTGGACATCGTCGACTTCGGCGTCGTCTCCGACGCGAACTCCGCCGGCGTCGATCCCGACGAGATCGACATCTTCTTCTACATGATCGGCTGGGGCGTCATCACCGGCGACACCGACTACGGCGTCCAGGGCTTTTTCACGATCCCGGACAATCCGGACCGCACGTTCGACGACGAGGAGCTCAGCGACGCGATCCTCGAGAGCCAGCAGATCGAAGATCCCGACGAGCGCGAGCAGGCGCTCATGGAGGTCAACCAGCTGGCCCACGAGAAGGCGCCGTTCGTCTTCCTGCACACCCAGGAGAGCATCTACGGCGTCAACGAGGCGATCCAGTGGGAGCCCCGGGAGGACGAGACGATCTACGCCTGGGAGATGGAGGTTTGACGACGGTCGGCCGACCTCGACCGCCGGAGCGTTTGGGCGACGAACGGGTGGCCCCACTCGACGATCGGCGTTGTCGACCGTTTTGGGGTCCCACCGGGCGGACCGTCGGATCCGACGACTGGGACGGCGAGGCGGGGCTCGCGTTACCACCGGACGAACGGCTCGTGCGCACCGTTTCCGAACCGAAACCCATAGGGCCCGGTCCGACGGACCCTGAGTCGTGAGTCGGTACCGAACCCTCGGGCTGTTCCTCGCGCTGGCGATCGTCTGGGGGTCGGCGTTCGTCGCGATCGACGCGGGACTCGAGCACTTGCCGCCCGTGCTGTTCGCGGCGGTGCGCTACGACGTCGCCGGGATCATCATGCTCGCGTACGCGGCGTACGTCGTCGACGATCCGATCCCGCGGGGGCGGTCGCAGTGGGCGGTCGTCGCCGTCGGCGCGGGCTTGCTGATCGCCGCCTACCACGCGTTCCTCTTCGTCGGTCAGCAGCACACGACGGCCGCGGCCGCGGCGGTCCTCGTCAGCCTCTCGCCCGTCCTGACGACCGGTTTCGCCCGCGCGCTCGTTCCGCAGGACGCCCTGTCGCCGATCGGCCTGCTGGGCGTCGGAGTCGGCCTGCTCGGCGTGGCCGTCATGGCGCGTCCCGATCCCACAAATCTGCTGGCGACCGACACCGTCGCGAATCTGCTCGTCTTCTCGGCGGCGGCCTCGTTCGCGCTCGGGAGCGTCCTGACCAGACGGATCGACGCCGACTTCCCGATCGAGACGATGGAGGCGTGGTCGATGCTCGGCGGCGCGCTCCTCTTGCACCTGATGAGCCTCTGGCTCGCCGAGCCGATCGATCTCGGCGCCTGGACCCACCCCGAAGCGCTCGGCGCCGTCGCGTACCTCTCGCTCGTCGCGAGCGCGTTCGGCTTCCTGCTGTACTTCGATCTGCTGGAGCGGCTCGGCGCCGTCGAGATCAACATGGTCTCGTACGTGGCGCCGATCGTCGCGGCGATCGTCGGCTGGCTCTACCTCGGTCAGGTCGTCGACGCGGCGACGGTCGCGGGATTCGGTTGCATCGTCCTCGGCTTCGCGCTCGTCAAGCGACGGGCGCTGGGACGGGAACTGGTCACCGCCCGTCGGCGACGAACGGGCGGGAACTGAGGTGACGCGAGGTGCGGCGAGCGCCGGACCGGGGGACTGGCCTCTCCCGGTGAGGATCGGCCGGAAGCGCCAAAACTGCGGCCGCGGGCGTTACTGGAAGCCGATGCGACTGCCCCGGCGGCCGGTGACGGGGTCGCGGGCGCTGCCGCCGCGGAACTCCTCTTCGATCTGTTCGTAGTAGTCGAGGATGTCGTCGGTGATCGTCGGCCGGACGTTCTCCAGGGCCTGCCGGAAGTGCCGCATCTCGACGACGTCCGCCTCGGGGTCTTCCCGCAGGGCCTCGATCGCCCCCTCGCGGGCGATCGACTCCAGGTCCGAGCCGACGTAGCCGTCGGTGATCTCGGCGATCTCGCGGAGGCTGACGTCGGCCGCCAGCGGCGTGTTCTCGGTGTGAATCTCGAGGATGCGCTCGCGGCCGTCGGTGTCGGGCTCGCCGATCATCACCAGCCGGTCGAACCGACCCGAGCGCAGGAGGGCGGGGTCGATCATGTCCGGTCGGTTGGTCGCCCCGATGACCATCACGTTCCCCATCTCCTCCAGTCCGTCGAGCTCGGTGAGCAGCTGGTTGACGACGCGCTCTGAGACGTTCGAGCCCACCTCGCCGCCGCGGCCCGGCGCCAGCGCGTCGAGCTCGTCGAAGAAGATGACGGTGGGCGAGACCTGTCGAGCCTTGCGGAACGTCTGGCGAATCGCCTTCTCGGACTCGCCGACCCACTTCGAGAGCAGCTGGGGGCCCCGCACGGAGATGAAGTTCGCGTTCGTCTCGTTGGCGACGGCTTTCGCCATCAGGGTCTTGCCCGTCCCCGGCGGGCCGTACAGGAGGACGCCGGCCGGCGGATCGATGCCCATCCGCTCGAACTTCTCGGGCTGGTTGAGCGGCCACTCGACGGACTCCTGGACCTGCTCTTTGGCGTCGTGGAGGCCGCCGACGTCGTCCCAGGACATCTTCGG
>SKPV01000241.1 GCA_007119345.1 Halovivax sp. | reverse complement strand
GAACGCTGCCTCTGCAAAGAGCTCCATCAGTGGTCGCTCGTGGACGCCGAAGTCGGTCATTCCGACGCCAGCGATCCGTGCGTCTGTCATCGTCTCCCGTTCACGCTGCTGGGTCAAAGGCGTTCGCACACAGGAACGATCTGCACCCTGTGGGTGCGATCGAGCGCATCCGCTCGGCGAGAGTACCAGCGAACCGAAATGCGATTCCGCTCAGACCAGGCTCTCGAAGTCCTCGAGCGCGTACGCCGGTTCGGCGCCGCGGCGGTCGAGGGTCTCGTTGGCCAGCAGCCAGTAGACGACCGACAGCGCCTTGCGACCCTTGTTGTTCGTCGGGACGACGAGGTCGACGTTGCTGGTCTGGTTGTTCGAGTCACACATCGCGATGACCGGGATGCCCACGGTGATCGCTTCCTTGACCGCCTGGGCGTCGCCGATCGGGTCGGTGACGACGACCACGTCGGGTTCGATGTAGCCGGCGTACTTGGGGTTCGTCAGCGTGCCCGGGATAAATCGGCCGGTGCGCGCTCGAGCGCCCACGGCCTCGGCGAACTTCTCGGCAGGGAAGCGGCCGTACTGGCGACTCGAGGTGACCAGGATCTGTTCGGGCGCGTAGTTCGCGAGGAAGTCCGCGGCCGTGCGGATCCGTCGATCGGTCTTCGAGACGTCGAGGACGTAGAGGCCGTCGGTCCGGACGCGGTGGATAAAGCGCTCCATGTCCTTTGTCTTCTGCTGGGTGCCGATGTGGACACCGGCGCCGAGGTAGTCCTCGACGGGGATGAGCAGGTCTGCCTCCTCGTCGGAGAGCACGTCGTCGTCGAGGGTCGGCCCCTCGTCTTCTTCGGCCTCGGCGTCTGCCTCGGCGTCCGCTACCTCTGCGGGCTCGACGTCCTCGGTGGGTTCGGCGGCGGGGCCGGCTCCTTCAGCCGGCTCCGGGTCGATCTCCTCCTCGGCGGCGTCGAGCCCCTCCTGTTGTGCGTTGTCGTCTGTCATGTCGCGTCGTCTGCGATTCGAATGAGCTCGTTGAGCTTTGCGGTTCGCTCGCCGCCGACGGCGCCCGTCTTAACGTACGGAGCGTCGGTCGCCACGGCGAGGTGTGCGATCGTGGTGTCCTCGGTCTCGCCCGACCGGTGGGAGACGACCGACTCGTAGCCGTTTCGGGTCGCGAGTTCGATCGCGTCGAAGGCGTCGGTGAGCGTCCCGATCTGGTTGGGCTTGATCAGAATGCTGTTGGCCGCACCCTGTTCGATCCCCTCGGCGAGCCGATCCGTGTTCGTCACGAACAGGTCGTCGCCACAGATCAGCGTCCGCTCACCCACGCGGTCGGTGAGTTCGGCGAACGCCTCGTAGTCGTTCTCGTCGAGTGGATCCTCGACGTAGACGAGGTCGTACTCGGCCACGAGGTCGGCGATGTAGTCGATCTGCTCGTCGGTGTCGCGGGTCGTGTCGCTGTACTCGTAGACGCCGGCGTCGGCGTCGTACAGCTCCGCGGCGGCGACGTCGAGCCCGAAGCCGATCTCGAAGCCGACGTCGGCTTCGACCGTTTCGACCGCGTGCTCGACGAGCTCGAACGCTTCGGCGTCGTCGATCGACGGCGCCCACGCCCCCTCGTCACCTTTGCCCGACGGAACGCCGCGTTCCTCGAGCAGGTCCGCGACCTCGCCGTGAACGGCGGCGTTGGCGAAGACGGCGTCGGCGACGTTCGGTGCGCCGACGGGGGCGACGAGGAACTCCTGGATGTCGGTCGCGTCGGTGGCGTGTTCGCCGCCACCGACGACGTTACCCAGGGGAATCGGGAAATTCTCGCCCCGGAACGCACCACCTAAGTGCTGGAACAGTGGCGCACCGAGGACGTCGGCGCCGGCTTTCGCGGCGGCCATCGAGATGGCGACCGCGCTGTTGGCGCCGATCTCGGAGAAGTCGTCCGTGCCGTCGGCGGCGCGCAGGAGGGCGTCGACCTCGCGCTGGTTGCCGGCGTAGGCCTCGCCGACGAGGCGCGGGACGGCGCGTTCGCGCGCCGCCGCAATCGCCTCGTTCGCCGGCCGTTCGATCGCCTCGTACTCGCCCGTGCTCGCCCCGGAGGGGGCGGCGGCGCGACCGAAGCCACCGCTCTCGGTGAGCACGTCGGCTTCGACCGTCGGGTTCCCGCGCGAGTCGAGCACCCGCCGGAGCCGAACGTCGGTGACGAGCGTCATCGCGACCCTCGTTTGACCGTAAACGGCAACGCCCCGGCGTCGTACTCCTCGGCGGCGATCAGGATCGGCTCGGACTGATCCGTCTCGATCAACACGGGCGCGCCGTAGGACACCTGCAGCGCTCTCGCGCCGAGGATGCGTGCTTTCTCGTATCGGTTGTATCGGTTCCGTTGCATTACTGGTATGGTGAGACGACGTCGACGAGGTCGACGTGCGAGACGAGCATCCGGCGACAGCAGTAGCGCTCGACGCCGAGTTCGTCGAGGACCTCCTGTGGGTCCTCGTCACCCGCTCGCGTTCGTTCCTTGAACTCCTCCCAGTGTTCGCCGACGACCGAACCGCACGTGAAACACCGGACCGGTACCATCATGTTCCGGTCACCTCAGCGGTAGGACTTCTGGTAGCGGGCCCGGGCGCCGGGTCCACCCCACTTTTTCGGTTCGGACTGGCGAACGTCGTTGACCAGCAGCGAGCGGTCGAACTCCATGTACGCGTCGCGGAGCTCTGCGTCGTTCGTGTGCTGGACGATGCCGCGGGCGATCGCCGTTCGGACGGCGTCGGCCTGGCCGCTGATGCCGCCGCCCTCGACGCGGACGTCGACGTCGATCCCGTCGCGGAGGTCGTCGCCGGCGATACGGAACGGCTCGAGCATCTTCAGTCGCGACATCTCGGGTTCGACCAGCTCGACCGGCTGGGAGTTGATTCGCACGCGGCCCTCGCCGTCACGCACCGTTGCGCGGGCGACGGCCGTCTTCTTCTTGCCACTCGTGTTCGTTACCATGTGACGTTAGCACCGAGTTGTTCGCTCACTTCGTGGAGGTGCACGAAGCGGATGTTCGAGAGTCGGTCAAGCGACGTGTCCGGGAGGATCTCCGCCTCGTCGTCGTAGGGATTACCGACGTAGACGCGGACGTTCTCGAACGCCTCGCGGCCACGCCGTTTCTTGTACGGCAACATCCCGCGGACGGCGCGCTTGAAGATCGTATCCGGTCGCTTGGGGTAGTACGGCCCCCGGTCGGAGCCGAGCTGCAGTCGCGTGCGGTAGGTCTCGAAGACGTCCTCTTTGTCGCCCGTGATGACGGCGTCCTCGGCGTTGACGATCGCCACCCGCTCGCCCTCGAGGGCGCGCTGGGCGACCTGGCTCGCGACGCGACCCAGGATGCAGTCGCGGGCGTCGACGACGACGTCGGCGTCGAACTCCGCGACGCTCATGCGATCACCCGCACGTTCGCTCCGCTGGGGTTCTCTTCGAGCAGTTGCTCGAGCGGTACCGTCTCGCCGACCTGATCGATCTTCGTCTCCGCCGACGCCGAAAAGTCGACGGCGGCGACGGTGACGTTCTTCTGGAGCGCGCCCGACCCCAGCACCTTGCCAGGGACGACGACGGTCTCTTCTTCGCGTGCGTATCGCTCGATCCGCCCGAGATTCACTTCCGCGTGACTCGCTCGGGGCTTCTCGAGGCGATGGGCGACGTCGCGCCAGACGTTCGCGTCGGTCTCGCGCGAGGCCGACTTCAGCTCGGCGATGAGATCGTTGAGCCTCGGATTCGTTTTGCTACTCATTGGTGTCTGCTAAGTATCGTGGTGACTGCTCCATGGCAGTCGCACAGAAGTGATGCAGGGAGCAGGATTTGAACCGTCGGGAGACGCTCGACCGCTGGGACTCCCGTAGCTCAAATCTGCACATTCCATTTTTGCGGCTCTCCCGTTCGGTCGAGCCGAAAAATGCAGGGAGCAGGATTTGAACCTGCGGACTCCTACGAGACAGCGCCCTGAACGCTGCGCCGTTGGCCAGACT
>SKPV01000054.1 GCA_007119345.1 Halovivax sp. | reverse complement strand
TCCGCCCGCGTCAGGCCGCGTCCTCCTCGTCGGCGTCCGTCGCCGCGCCCATCCCGCCGTCGTAGGCGTCGCGTTGTTCGACTTCCCGGATGCGCTGGTCCACCCGATCCTCGATCGCCGCGAGCTCCGCCTCGACGACGTCCTCGCGGCTCCGGAGGGCCTCGGCGTCCTCCCGGGCGGACCGGAGGACCTCCAGCGCCTCCTCCTCGGGCAGGTCGCGCGCCTCCTCGAGGGCGTCCTCGACGTCCGCGAGCGTGGCGTTCGGCACGAATTTCCCTCCGACCCGCGCCGGCTTCAAGGCTCGCCGGGCCCACGCAGGGCCGAGCGAGCCGCGCCAACCGTCCCGCCGCTCACCCCGACTCCGGCGGATCCCGGCCCGCCAGGTCGCGCGAGGCCGGCCCCTCGATCACCCGTCCGTCCGGGTCGAATCGCGAGCCGTGACAGGGACAGTCCCAGCTCCCCTCGCCGTCGTTCCAGTCGACGACGCAGTAAGCGTGCGTGCAGACGGCCGACACCGCCCGCAGCTCGCCCGACTCGTCCCGGGAGACGGCGATCGGTTTCGGCCCCTCGCGATAGACGCGGCCCTCGCCGGGGTCGATCGTCTCCAGGTCGGGTCCGAGGAGTGTCCGCACCCAGTCGGTCGCGAACTGGCTCGCGGCGTCCAGGTTCTCGGTGACGGCGGAGCCCACGGACGCCTTCGGCGTGAACCGCGTCGGGTCGTACAGCGACGCCGCCGGCGGCTCCTCGCCGTCGATCAGAGCGCCGAGGAGCCGGCCCGCGACGGTCCCGCCGGTCATCCCCCAGCCGCCGAACCCCGTCGCGACGAAGACGCCCTTCGCGCCGGGGCCCCCGGAGCCCACGAACGGCACCCGGTCGGCCGAGGCGTAGTCCTGGGTCGACCACCGGTAGTCGATCGAGCGCACGTCGAACCGCTCGCGGGCCCAGCGGGCCAGCCGGCGATAGCGCTCGACCGTCGAGCCGCCCTGTCCGGTCTTGTGGTTCTCGCCGCCGACGAGAAGAAACGATCCGTCCGCGTCCTCGTGGGCGCGCACCGAGCGGTACGTCCGCGCCCCGTCTGCCGGCCGGTAGTACATCCCCTCGGGTGGCTCCCCCTCGATCCGCACCCCGAGCACGTACGATCGCTTCGGGAACAGCCGGGCGAAGAGTCCGAGGCGGTCGAGGATCGGAAAGCCCGTCGCGAGGACGACGGCGTCGGCGTCGACCCGCCCGCGTCGGGTCTCGACGCGCGGCGATTCGCCCGGCGAGACGTCCGTCACGCGGGTCCCCTCGTGGATCGTCACTCCGTCGCCGTCGGTCAGGTCGTCGGCGAGGGCGTGGAGGTACCGCAGCGGGTGGACGCAGGCCTGGTCCTCGAATCGAACGCCGCACTCCGCGCGATCGAACGGCGGGACGGAGGTGACGAACGACGCGTCCAGCCCCGCCGCCGTCGCCGCGTCGACCTCGCGCTCGATCGCGTCGCGGTCGTCGCCGTAGACGTACGCCGGTCGCCGGCGGAAGCCACTCTCCTCGGCGATCCCGAGGCTCTCGACGCGTTCGGCCACCTCCTCGATCGCCCGCTCGTTCGCCTCGGCGTACCGACGGGCCCGTTCGCGGCCGAACTCCCGGCGCAGGCGGTCGTAGACGAGCCCGTGCTGGCTGGTCACCTTCGCCGTCGACTTCCCCGTGATCCCCGCACCGATCCGGTCGCGCTCGAGGACGATTGCGTCGTAGCCGCGATCCGCGAGGTGGGCGGCAGTCGTGAGCCCGGCGATACCCCCGCCGAGGATCGCGACCTCGGTCGAGGCGTCCCCGTCGAGGGGGTCGTAGCCGTCGCACTCCTCGTCGGTCTCGTGGAGCCACGCGGAGACGTGCGCCCCGGGAAGGCCGCCGTCCGGTACGGGGTCGTCGGTCATGGAACGTCCGCCCTTCCACGGGGACCGGCTAAAAACGGGGGCACGGTTCGAACGCGAGCCGCCGGGGAGGCGTCCGGGTTAGGGCCGCTCGAGCAGCGCCGGCAGTTCGTTCACCGAGTCGATCACCGCGGCCGCGTCCGCCGCCTCGTACTTCCGACGTCCGTCCGCGCCCGTGAGACCG
Source organism: Halovivax sp. (assembly GCA_007119345.1). Taxonomy (GTDB): domain Archaea; phylum Halobacteriota; class Halobacteria; order Halobacteriales; family Natrialbaceae; genus Halovivax. The sequence goes on along the minus strand of SKPV01000054.1, from coordinate 11,851 downwards.
CCGGTGAGCACGCCCACGCCGTGGTAGGCGCGGTCGGGATCCGTTTCGGCGGCGTTGGTCGCCGTCCGCACGTCGTCCAGCGTGTCGCCGACGAAGGCGACGGCGCCCGCGTCGAAGCGTTCCGCGAGCGTCGTCAGCGCTCGCGGGTGCGGTTTACCCTCCTCCCAGTCGTCCATCGTAAAGCGGCCCTCGGCCGGGATCTCGCCGAGGCCGACCCGACCCAGGGCGAGCTCGGCCTCGGCCGCGGGACGGCCCGTGAGGATCCCGACGTCGTAGCGCTCCAGGAGGTGCTCGCGAGTCTCGTCGTCGAGCAGGACCGGTTCGTCGTGGACGTAGCCGCGGAGGGGCTCCGACTCGTCGCCCCCGTCCCCGTCGGGTGCGCCCGCGGTGCCGGAGGCCCCCATCACGTCGCCGGCTGTCGCGTCCTCGCCGGACAGGTCCGGCTCGCCGCCCTCGAGCGACCGGTAGAGGTCCCCGCCGAGGTACAGCTGCTGGAAGACGTCGCGGAGGCGCTCGCGGTCCCAGCGGTCGGTCACGCGCTGGAACTCGCGCGCGCCCAGCGCCTCGCGGACGACGGTCGTAGCCGCGTCGAGGCCGCCGCCCGCCTCCGCGATGGCGTCGGTGTACTCCTCGATCGAGCCGCCGTAGCCCTCGCCGGTCGCGAGCACGTAGAGCGCAGCCGCGTCCGTCAGCTCCCAGTCGTCGTTGAACCCGCCGGCGTCTTTGAACGCCTGGACGTGTGACTTCCGGATCGTCCGCCCGTGGACGCGCTCGACGGACTCGACGATCGCCCGTCGGTAGGAGTCGGCGACGTCCACGAGCACGCCGTCGACGTCGAGCACGACGGCGTCGGCTTCCAGCGTGTCGGTCATGGCGCTCACTCGGTGGCGGGGTGGAAAAAGCCCGCCGGTCGACTCCGGCGCGACCCGTACGACCGCGGTGTCCGCCGACAGTCAGGAAGTAGCGGCGAGATAGTTGGTAACAATTGCTTTCAGGTTTTACCAGCGGTCGAGATCGTCACAGTAGTTGATTAATCCGCAAATTCAGTACTATTTTCCGAAATAACCACCAAATTTAGTGTAAAATCAATTTTCTGTATTGGTTACCTTCTCCGACAGATCGAGAATAGATCTGTCAGCGCACTCGAGGGGGCCCCTCGTCGGCGGACGTCGTCCGTCGAGGGAACGTCGGGGCGTCGGATCCATCACCGACGGCGATTTCAATCGGTCCGTAATTTAGCGAAGGTTGAAAGTAACGAGTGTGGACTGGTCGGCCGCAATGACAGACGATCCGACCGATCGAGTCGAGTTGAACAGGCGGACGTTCGTGGGAGCGACGGGCGCGGGGCTGTTCGGCGCAGCGTTTCAGGGCCGGGCGAGCGCCGACCGCGGAGACGGCGGCGACGGGGACGGCGGAGACGGCGGCGGGAGCGGTTCGGACCGGGACGACGATAATCACTACTCTGTTACGTTGATCACCGGGGAGACGATCCACGTCAGCGAACGCCGCGTCCCGGCCGCCGACGACGATGCTGACGCGCTCCCGGGCAAGTTCGGTGACGAGAAATCGGCGGTGGAACGCACGTACGCCATCGAGGAGGACGGCGGGAGCTTCCACGTCGTCGAGGAGTCGGACGGGACCTACCTCATCCCGCACGGCGTCGATACGGATCGTCTCGACCGCGCGTTCTTCAACGTCGACTACCTCGTCGAGTACGGCTACGACGACGAGGCGCGCGGCGAGCTCCCCGTCGTGGCGACGTTCCCGGACGATCGCGCCGTCTCGGGGTCGGACGCCGACGCCTTCGGTGGCACCGACGCGCGGACGTACGAGTCCGTCAACGCCGTCGCCGCGGAGATCCCGAAGGAACGGCTCCGCGAGCGCGACGATGCGTCCGCCGCGTCCCTCACGCGAGGCCTCGATCGGCTCCACCTCGACAGGACGTACGCGGCCTCGCTCGACGCGTCTGCGCCGCGAATCGGTGCGCCGGGGGCGCGCGAGGTGTTCGACGTCGACGGCGACGGCGTCCGGATCGCCGTCGTCGACACCGGGATCGACGCGGATCACCCCGACTTCGGCGACCGCGTCGTCTACGAGGCGAACTTCTCCGACGACGACTTCGTCCACGACGGAAACGGTCACGGCACGCAGGTCGCGGGCATCGCCGCCGGCGACGGCACCGCCTCCAGGGAGGACGACGACGACGTCGACGCCGAGTACGTGGGCGTCGCGCCGGGAGCGTACCTGATGAACGTGAAGGCGCTCAACTTCGGGGGACTCGGGCGGATGTCGGACGTCATGGCCGCGATCGAGGACGCCGTCGAGAACGGCGCCGACGTCATCAACCTCAGCCTGGGCTCGCCCCCGTTCCCCGACGATCCGACGGACGCCGTGGTCGACTGGGCCCGCGAGCGGGGCGTCATCGTGGTCTCCTCGGCCGGCAACGAGATCGGCGAAGCGGACTTCTTCACCGTCACCTCGCCCGCGACGGCCGCGGGCGCGATCGCCGTCGGGGCCAGCGACGACGACGAGCACGGCAGGTTCACGTCGGCTCGCGGGCCGAGCGAGCACAGCTACCGCCTCAAGCCGGAGGTGAGCGCGCCGGGCGTCGAGATCATCTCCACGGGATCCGAGGACGGGTTCTGGGGGTACCCGTACGCCGACCCGCTGTTCGGAACCGGCACCTCCTTCGCCGCGCCCCACGTCGCCGGGGTGGCCGCGCTGCTGCTCGACCACGACCCCGATATGGGGCCGGACGACGTGCGGAACGTCGTCGTCTCGACTGCCGAGGCCCTCGAGGACCGAGACGTCTACACCCACGGCAGCGGCGAGGTCGACGCGCACGCGGCGCTCGATCGCGAACTCGTCGTCCACGAATCGGTGGTGGATTTCGGGATCGTCCAGGAGGCGACCGAGGAGACGCGGTCGGTGACGGTCGAAAACGTCGCTGACGAGGAGCTGTCGGTGGACGTCTCCGTGACGATGCGGAACGAGCGGGAAGGAGAGGGGAAGGACGAGAACGCGCGGGTCGAACCCGAAGCGTTCGCGATCGCCCCGGAGGAGACGGCGACTGTAGAGCTCACCGTCGACACCGAGGGGACGGTGGGGATGAACGCCGGGCGGATCACCTTCGAGACCGAGGACACGACCTACGCGACCGTCTTCGGGTTCACTCGGGCGATCGACGTCGTCCTCGACAAGACCCTCCACGAGGAGCGCGACTCGGCGCTCGGCGACCTGGCGTGGGCGTGGACCCACGACGGCGACATCAGTCAGGTCGACACCGCGGGGTTCTCCGCGGACGGGATCTACAACTTCCCGATGTTCCGGGAGGAAGCCACGTTCACCGCTTGGTCGGTCGGCCACCTTCCGGGCGACGAGGAGCGGAATCAACCGCTCGACGGCGACGTCGTGACGACGATCGCCTCGGACGTGGCGGTCGACGAGAAACACTCGACGATCGAGCTGGACGAGAACGACACCGCCCTCCGGACGGTCGACACGTCAGACGCCGACGATCAACCGACGTACGAAGCGTTCCACTGCCAGACCACCACGATCGAGCTGTACGGCTTCCCCGAGGAACGCGACTACGTCTCGTACACCGGCACCTGGGACGGTGACTTCAACATCTTCCGGACGTACTTCACGCCGCTCGACGAGGACGACTCCACGAACGTCGCGAACGCCTGGTTGTTCTACCCACGCCACGACCGGGACTACCGCTACGACACCGAGGACGTCTACTGGTTCTACGAACCGACGACGTCGCTTCCGGCGGGCGGCGAGGAGTTTAGCGCGACCGAGAGCGTCGCCAGCGATACGATCGACTGGCGCCGCGACAGGGAGGATCAGCTGATCCGGTTCGCCGGCCACGTGGCCGCGACCGACCAGGAGAACTTCCCCGAAGGATTCAGGGTCGCCTGGCTGCACGTCATGCACCGCGCCCGGCAGCACCAGACGTGGCATCGAACCCCGGAGGTGGCCGAGTACACCGAGTCGTTCCGGGGCGCCTACGATAACGGACGCGTCCGGAACAACTGGTGGGCCAGCCGGAAACGGCCCTACGTGGCGACCGATCCCGGCGACTACGAGTTCGACTACAACCGCTACCCGCTGACCCACGGGTTCCTGCCGGAAGCCGAGCTGGAGATCGGACCCGATCGCATCTACGTCGAACCCTCCATCCTCGACCAGCGGCCGATCCGAATCGGCTACTCGGGGATCGACGAGCATACGGGCGCCTGGTGGGTGACCCACGACGGCGAGACGATCGCCGAGGATCCCGACCCCTGGGACCAGCCCGACGTCGAGGTAACGGACCTCCCGGCCCTCGAGGCCGGGGACGAGGTCGGAATCCACCACCGGACGGCAGACCACACCCGCGACCCCGACGCGAACGTTCGCGCCGACTACGTCGTAACCTACGACCCCGACGGACCGAACCGGCCGCCGTCGCTCGCGAACGTGCACGTGCCGCGACTGTCGAACTACAACCGGATTCCTCCGGGAACGACGACGATCGAAGTACAGGCCGCCCCCGCACAGGAGGACGGGGACGGCTACCCCGAGGGGATCGTCTCGTTCGACGCCTACTACGCCGGCGGCGACGTCGAGACGACCCCGTTCGACGATCCGGAAGGGTGGCACGAGGCCGACGTCACCGACCTCGGCGACGGCAGGTACGCCGTCGACGTCGAGGCCACGACGCCGTCGCTCGACCTCGCGTTCGTCGTCGAGAACGACCACGGGAACGTCCACCGGTCGAACACGCTCGGTGCGCTCCGGACGGGGCTCCCGATCACGGTAAAGGCGAACTCGCTGAACCTCCGGTCGAACCGGAGGGTCGCCGTCGACATCGAGCCGAACGAGGGGTTCGACCCCGCCGCGGACGTCGACCGCGACTCCCTGCGGTTCGGCGCGCCCGTCGCCGTGGACGCCGGGGAGGGCGCGAAACCCGTCCGGTACGACACGCTGGGGGACGGGCGGCTCCGGGTCCACTTCCCCGTCGCCGACACCGGCTACGAGGCGGACGCGGAACCGGCGGTTGCCAAGCTCGCCGGCTCGGTCGACCTGGACCGCGGCGAGACGCTCGCGGGCGCCGACGGGCTGAAGAAGGTCACGGGAACCGGGGACTGAACAGACGGGTCCGCGACCCCCGCGCTCACCGGTCGCACCACCCGAGTCCGTCCGGAGTCGGTGAGCCGGGCGACGGGATTCGCGCCGGCGTGCGTCGGGCGTCGTCGCTCGACTCGATGTCGGTCTCCCGGACGAACCGACGCGGTATCCGTCAGCGGCGCACACCACAGGTCGGAGCTCAGCTCGACGCGGGCGTCGGGGGCAGGCGGGCGGTCTTGAACCAGAACCGTTCGACGGCGTTGACGAGTCGGTCGAACTCGTCCGGACTGTCGGGCTTCGTGAGGTAGGCGTTCGCCGACCGCCGGTAGCAGTCGCGCACGTCCTCCTCGGCGGCCGAGCTCGTGAGTACGAGCACCGGCAGCGTCGCGAGGTCGGGATCCGCGCGGAGCTCCTCGAGGACCTCGAACCCGTCCATCCGGGGGAGGTTCAGATCCAGCAGCAACAGGTCGGGGAACGTCGCTTCCGGCGAATCCGCGAGGTCGTCGAAGAACTCCACCGCCGACGTCCCGTCCGTGAACACCCGGAAGGCGGTTTCTGCGGTCGCGGCGTCCGCGAAGGCCTCCTCGATGAGCCGCACGTCTCCCGGATTGTCCTCTACGAGAACGATGTCTATCGGCTCAGATACCGGCGGATCGGCCACATCGGTGCTCGGGACGCCATCCAATTAGCGTCCGTCCCTAAATGCATTGGCGCTCGCCGGGGTCGACCGACGCACTACCCGTCACCCGCGTGTCGGGTGGACCGGCCGCATCGTCGACTGGTACGCCGGTTCGACCACGTTCGGGGCGCCCCTCAGACCGAGAGCGCTCCGCGGCGAAACCCGCGGTCACCCTCCAGGAGCTCGGCGAGGAGGGGCACGGCTCGGCCGACACCGACCAGACGATCCGTGCCTGTCGGTTCGTCGCCGAGTACCTCGACGGGACGCCGTAGCGACCTCCGGACTGACGACCGACCGGTGCGCCAGATCGAACCTTGCCCGAGTCGGATCGACCCTCGCCCGAGTCGGATCGACCCTCGCCCGAGTCGGATCGAATCTCGCCCGAGTCGATACCTACCCGCGCTTGGCGTCGATCCTCGAGAAGCCCGTCCAGGCGATCACGAGGACCAGGAGGAAGAGCACCCCGACGCCGGCGCGCAGGGCCCACTCCTCGATCCCCGTCGCCTCGGCGCGGATCAGGCCGGCCGCCCATCCGCCGACCACGACGGCGAATCCTGTGGCGACGACGACCATGATCAGGAGCCTGTCGGTCGGAACGTTCATCGCCGGACGGAGGCGGTGCTCCCGGGTAAGCGGTTCGCCTGAAATTGCGACGAGCGTCCGCGGTCCCGACGGCGCCGCCGACCGGCCCTCGCGGTCAGCCATCGACCGGCGGGTGGTCTCGCGAGACGAACAGCGTCTCGCCCGGGAGCCTCACCCGTTCGACCGGGATTTCCGGCTGGTCGGCTCCCAGCGTCGTGAACAGGAAGTCGGCGTCGGCCGCGCGGGCGACCGACAGCACCGGCCGGTGGAGTTCGGGCGGCAGGTTCAGCGCGTAGACGGCGTCCGCGTCGGCGTAGACGGCGAGGTCGGGGTCGACGACGTCGTCCCGGACGAAGCCAACGCCGTCGGGGACCGGCCGCTCGTGGACGTCCGTCGCGGTGACGGCCACCCCGCGGTCGGCGAGGGCGGCCGCGACGTCTGTCCGGCGGCCGATCCCCACCTCCACGACGCGGTCGTACCGTGCCAGTCGGTCGACCGGCGCGCTCGCGGAGTCGTCGGTCCCCTTCACGGCGGGACGTTTATGCTGGGGGCCGCCATAGCCGTTGCCATGCACGTCGACATCGTTCCGGTCGGGAACGTTCCCGCGACGGTCAAGCGGGCGGCCTCATCGGCGTTGCGTTCGGTCTACGACTGCGAGGTGACGATCGGCGACAGCCAGTCGGTGCCCGAGGGCGCCTACGACTCCGGCCGGAATCAGTACAGCGCGGAGAACTTCATCCAGCTGGCCGAGCGGGTCGGCCGCGGGGGTAAGAACATCGCCATCACGCCGCTGGACCTCTTCTACCGCCGGCGAAACTACGTCTTCGGGCTCGCCTACCTCGACGGGAGCGGCAGCGTCGTCTCCACCTACCGGCTGCAGACGACCTCCGACGGCGGCTTCTCGAACAAGAGCGCGAGCGAGATCGTCGAGGATCGGGTCCGCAAGGAGATCGTCCACGAGATCGGCCACACGTACGGGCTCGAACACTGCGACAACAACCGCTGCGTAATGAACTTCTCGCCGACGGTACGGGAAGTCGACATCAAAGAGGAAAACCTCTGCGGGAGCTGTCAGCGCCTGATCGGGTGAGTCGGACCGAGCGACGAGCGGGGCCGTCGTCGGGTCGTAGCGCGCGGGGACGCCGTCGACGACGAACCCGCTGGCCGGAGGGTCAACGACTTATTTCGCGGCGACGTACGAGGCGGCGAAACCGAATGGTCGACGCGCACAGCCTCCACCGATCGCGACGACCCGGCGGCCGACCGGCCGCCGAGCGCGGTCGCCGCCGCGCGGGGCGCCGACTCGACGGGGACCGCACGGGTGATACGCGGTGAGCGAGCGCGACGAGGAGGTGGAATTCGAGATCGAGTCCGACACCGAGAGCCGGTCCGGCAACTCGCGGACCCGCGGACGCTCCGAGGGCACTCTCGCGGACGAGCTCGGCCGGATCGACGTGATGACGACGCCGGACGGCTACGTCGAGGGCCGGATCACCGACCTGTACGAGGTCGACGATCGGACGGTGCGCCTGGTCGCGACGCTCCCGCACGGCCGGTCGGTCCCGTTCGACCTCGAGAAGCCGATCCCGTGGTCGCGGGAGTTCCTGCTCGCGCGTATCGTCGCGGACGTCGGCTACGACGCGGCCTCGATCGAACACGCCGTCGGCGAGCCGGTCTACCTCGCCAGGGCGGACGACGCCGAGCCCGGCGACTGGTCGTGGTGGTCGGCGTCGGCCCGCGACGTCGGGACCGCCGTGCTCTCTCGGGTCGGCGAGCGGTTCGCCCTCGACGTCGATCGCGCTCCCGAGTGGCGCCTGGTCGATCCGGCCGAGCGCGTCGACCGATCCGACCGGGACGCCGGCGTGTCCCTCGAACGATCGAGCGCCGTCGCCGTCGCGCTGTTCGGCAGTCTGACCGCCGTCCTCGGCGCCGCCTACGGCGCCACCGGCGACCTCGCGCTCTCGGCGGCGACCCTCGCGTACGCCGCGCCCGGACTCGCGCTCGTGGCGATCGCGCTGGTCGTGCTCGCCCCCGCCGACTGACCGGCGACCGTGTTCGATCCGAACGGGGTATCGGCCCCGATGGTGTTGGAATTACTCACACCGTGCAGTAATTATTTATCCTACGGCTGCGACGGACGGCGTATGTCGAACGAGATCGAACGGTCCGCGTCGTCGCTCGCGGCGGTCGCCGCCGACGGCGACCTCGATCGGGTCCGCATCGCGGCCGTCGAGGAGGCCGCGAACGACGTCGACGTCGTCCTCGAACTCCCGAGCTGCGACCGGTTCGTACACACGTTCGAAAAGCCGCCCGTCTGGGGCGCCAACTGCGACCTGGAGCGGCTGCTGTCTGCCCTGGATGCCGACCGGGAGCACCTTCGAGGGCTCGTCGACGAGCGCGTCCCCTGCAGACGGCGGGTCGAGTCCGGTTCGCTCGAGGTCGAGATCGACGTCGACGAGCTCGCCGCCGACGACGCCACTCGTGCGCTCACCCCCTCGGACTTCGGCGACCTGGAACTCTGAGCGGTCTCCGGGACGTCCGCGGACGTCGAGCGCTCGACGGTCCGACGGGCCCGGACCGACCAGCCCGGACCGGCCAGCCCGGACCGACCAGCCCGGACCGGCCAGCCTGGACCGCCGCGGCGACCGACTGGGCTGTCGACGGGCGTGACGGTCACCGCAGATCGACCGACTCACCCGACCGTCCCCGCGGCCCCCGCGAACGGGCGTCTCCGCACCGACAGTCGCGTCCCTCGCCGTCCACCGGAGCCGTCGACGTCTCGACGAACTGACCAGCCGGCGGACCTGTAATCCGGCCGCACGTTTAACCCTGCGGACCGCGTAGGAGCGCGTATGGTACGAGACAAACTCACTCTCGCACTGAGTCGAGCACGGTACGCGGCCATCGGCGCGGCCATCGGCGCCGCCGTCGGCGGCCTCTTCAGCAGAAACGCGGCGAGTTCGGGCGCCGCCGCGGGCGCGCTCCTCGGCGCCGCCGTCGGCGAGCGCCGCGTCGGCGCGCAGACCCGCATCCAGGAGCTGCGCTCGCGCGGAGAGGAGGGGCTCGGCGAGTACCTCCCGCAGCGGGCGGAGTGAGCTCTGGAGAGCGATCACATCGAACTGCCCGGCGATCGCTTTACTGCCCGGCGATCGCTTTACTGCCCGGCGACTCCGACCGTCACCGAACGTCGTGAAATGGTACGTCCTCGCGACGGCGGACGCGAACCCGGACGGGCTTACGGCGCGTAGTAGTACTCGCCCTCGCGCTTCTGTTCTCGATCCAGCTGGGACGCTGGCTTGTTGATCCGCGGACGCTTGGTTCGCTCGTCCCGGCGGAACGTGATCTCGAGGTTCGCGAGGAACTCGTTCATGCCGTCGCGCATCGGCTGGGGCGTCCCGGCGCGCCCGCGAACGGCGGGTTCGCCGTCGAAGACCATCAGCCGGTCGGCCAGCAGATCGATCATGTAGATGTCGTGATCGATGACCAGCACGGTGGCGTCCTGCTGTTCGGCGTAGCGGCGGATGGCGCTCGTCGCCTGGACCCGCTGTTCGACGTCGAGGTGGGCGGAGGGCTCGTCCAGCAGGTAGAGGTCCGCCGAATCCGAGAGGCAGGCCGCGATCGCCACTCGCTGGCGCTCGCCGCCCGACAGGTCCGAGAGGTTCTGCTCCATGATCCGCTCTAACTGGAGCGGTCCCGCGATCTCGGTGTTCCAGTAGGACGAGCCGAACTGGTCGGTGATCGACGAGAGGAAGGCGTCGACGCGCACGTGCTGGTCGATGGTGACGTACTGGGGTTTGTAGGAGATCTCGAGGTCCAGGTCGACGTCGCCCGCGTCGCCGTCGACGGTCCCGTCTCGCGGCTCGTCGCCGCTCGATCGTTCCGTCGGGCGCGGCCCGACGCTCGTGGGCTCCAGGTTCCCCGTCAGCAGCTTCGCGAACGTCGACTTCCCGATCCCGTTGGGACCGACGATCCCCAGGACCTCGTTGCGGCGGATCTCGCCGCCCTCGACCGCGAGGGAGAACTCGCCGTCGCCGTAGGACTTGGTGAGGTCGGGGTACTCGACGAGCACGTCCGCCGCGGTCACCTCCCGCGGGGCGTGGGCTTCGAACTCGATCGGGTTCGGACGGATCCGCATGTTCTCGTTCTCCAGGTAGCCCGCGAGGTACTCGTTGATCCCGTTTCGGACGGATTTGGGGGTCGTGATCACGCCGTAGGCGCCGGGTTCACCGTAGGCGACGTGGATCGTGTCCGCGAGCAGATCGAGGACGGCGAGGTCGTGCTCGACGACCAGCATCGAGCGGCCCTCCTCCGCGAGGTCGCGGACGAGGCGGGCGACGGTCACCCGCTGGCCGATGTCGAGGTAGGGCGTGATCTCGTCGAGGAAGTAGAAGTCCGCCTCGCGGGCGAGCGTCGCGGCGATGGCCACCCGCTGGAGCTCCCCGCCGGAGAGGTCGTCGATCGACTGCTCCATGACGGGCTCGAGCGTGAGCCGGTCGACCAACTCGTCCAGGGCGTCGCGCTCGTCGGTTCGGGCCAGCAGTTCGCGGGTGTTGCCGTCGAACCGGTCGGGGATCTGATCGACGTACTGGGGCTTGCGCGCGACCGTCACCTCGCCGTCACGGACCGCGGCGATGTAGTCCTGGAGCTCGGTGCCGCGGTAGGCCTCGAGCACCTCGTCCCAGGTGGCCGGCTCGTCGTACCGGCCGAGGTTGGGTTCCAGTTCGCCCGCGAGGATGCGGACGGCGGTCGTCTTCCCGATCCCGTTCGGGCCCAGGATTCCGGTGACCTTCCCCTCCTGGGGAGCCGGCAAACCGTACAGCGAGAAGGCGTTCTCGCCGTAGCGGTGGGCGGGGTCGTCCTGCAATTCCTGGGGCAGGTTGATGATCTCGATGGCGTCGAAGGGGCACTTCTCGACGCAGATGCCGCAGGTCTCGCCCAGACAGATCTCCTCGGAGATGCGCACCTGGTCGGGCTGGCCCTCGTCGGCCTCCTCGCCCCGCAGCGTGATGCACTCCTTGCCCGTGCGGTTCGGCGGGCAGTAGTTCTTGCACTCGTAGTTACACCGGTCGGGCTGGCAGCGATCCAGGTCGACGACGGCGATGCTGTCGTCCGCCATGTCAGGAGAGGTAGGCCTCGGTCAGCAGGATTCCCCACGTGACGAACCAGAAGGCGAAGATCATGAACGAGATGAAGAGGTAGTGTTTGATCCCGAACTCGTCCTCGCCGTAGAGGCCCGAGACCTTCACGAGGACGTACTGGATCAGAATGGCGATGAGAACGATCGCCAGCCCGACGCCGTCGGTCGCCGCCTCGGGCGTCTGGCCGACCTCCTGATGGGAGATGACCCCGGCGGCGACCCCGAGTAAGGCGCACGACGCGGTCACCCCGATCGAGCGGAGGTGCTCGCGTCGTTCGCTGATCGTCGTGGTCGACATGGGAGGGTGTCGGTGGCGGGTGGTCAAAAGGGGTTCG
>SKPV01000020.1 GCA_007119345.1 Halovivax sp. | reverse complement strand
TCCGTCTTCGCCCGCACGTCGGGATCCGTCTTCGCCCGCACGTCGGGATCCGTCTTCGCCCGCACGTCGGGATCCGTCGCTCGTATTCGTCGTTCTCCGGCATGCTGGGACCAACCACGCCCGTACGCTGCATTACCCGCGAGCTGACACCGTGTGCGCTCGCCCGCAGCGGTCCGTCTTCGCGCCCGACGCAACCGACAAGTCGGTGCCGGATAAAGTGCTCGCGTATGTACGAAGCCGCCCGCGCGGATCCGAACGACGAGGGGTCGGTCCGCCGACTCGCCGCAACCGCCGCCGCGTACGGCTTCGACGGCCTCGTCGTCCGGAACGCGAACGAGGGTCGGCTCTCGTCGGCGATCGGCCCGGCGGCGGACGCGGCCGGGGTCGACGTGGTCGACGGGGCGGCGGTGACCGCGTCGGATCCGCACGGTGCGAGCGGCGCCGTCGGGAACGTTCGGACCGAGCACTCGATCGTGATCGTCCGCGGGGGGTCGCCGTCGATGAATCGGTTCGCGGTCGAGAACGAGAAGGTGGACGTGCTCTCAAAGCCGATGGCGGGAGAGGGCGACTTCAATCACGTACTCGCGAAATCCGCCGCCGAGAACGGCGTCCGCGTCGAGTTCGACCTCGGTCCGGCCCTGCGGACGACCGGCGGCCGGCGGGTGCGCGCTCTCCAGGGGCTTCGAAAGCTCCGCGAACTCGTCGATTACTACGACGCACCACACGTCGTGAGCGCGACCCCCGCCGATCGCCTGGAACTGCGCGCACCCCGGGACGTGTGCGCGCTCGGCGAGCAACTCGGCCTGCCCGCGAGTTGGATCGAGGAGGGGCTGGTCGAGTGGGGACGCCTCGCCGCACGCAACCGCCGCATCGGGTCCGATTCCTTCATTGAACCGGGGGTCGAACGTGGCCCGTATGAAGAAGACGGTTGAGGAACACGCGGCTCGATTCGACGAGCAGGCGGACAGCTACGACGACTCGAAATCGCCCGAGTATCGGGCGTGTGCCGACCTGGTGATCGAGCGCGCGGCCCCGTGCGGGGACGACGTCGTCCTCGATCTGGGAACCGGGACGGGGGCCATCGCGCTGGCGCTGGCGCCCGAGGCCGAACGCGTCGTCGGTCGGGACGTGAGCGAGGGAATGATGGACCGCGCCCGCGAGAAGGCGGCCCGGGAGGGAATCGAGAACGTCGAGTTCGGCCGCGGAACCTTCCGCGAACCCGCCTACGACGGACCGGTCGACGTGGTCGTCTCGAACTTCGCGATGCACCACCTCTCGGACGAGGAAAAGCGGACGGCGATCGACGTCGTCGCCGGCCTCGGCGCGCGACGCTTCGTCCTGGGGGACGTGATGTTCTTCGGCGAGCCCGACCCCGAGGAGCCGTTCTACTCGCCCGAGGTCGACGACCCGGCGACCGTCGGGGTGCTCGCGGACGCACTGACCGACGCCGACTTCGCCCTGACCGCCGTCGAACGCGTCCACGAGCAGGTCGGCGTGCTCGTCGCCGAGCTCGCACGCGGCGACGATTCGTCCGGGCGAAGGGACGAATGAAGCACCTCCCGAAGCACATTCGCCCGCGGTGGCGCTACCTCGCGGTGAGATTCGAAACCGAACCCGACGCGGAGGTCGGCCGTCGGGCCTTCCAGCGGGAGTGCTGGTACGCGGCCCAGAATCTGCTGGGCGATCCGGGCAGCGCAGCGGCGGATCTCACCGTCGTCGCGTTCGCACACGAGGGGGGTACGGGCGAAGCGCTCGTCCGCGTCCGTCGGGGTGAAACGGACCCGGCGAGAGCGGCGCTGGCCTGCGTCGCTCGCGTCGACGGGCACGCCCTCGGGCTGCGGGTCCTGGGCTCGAGCGGGACGATTCGCGCGGCGCGCGAGAAGTTTCTGATGCTCGCGTGAGTCCGTCCCTTCCTGCTCGCGTGAATCCGTCGTGACGCTCGCGGGGGTCCGCCGTTCGAACTCGCGTCCGGGGGTCTCCTCCTGCCGGAGGCCGTCCGATCGACGACGACCGCCTCGTCGAGACGACTCGTTCGACCGACGGTCCGGCGATCCGGACCGTCCGATTCCGCGACCGACGAGAGCCGATTCGACGGATTTCGGTCCGCAGGCGACTCACGTCGGCCGAATGAGTGTTTGCGGCGAGGCCGCCCTGGTAAGTAAACTATTTAGGACGCCGTCGGCAACTCACGGGACGAGAGATACGTCGTGTTCGGGAACGACGCGGAGTCGACGCCGGCGTCGATCGGGGGTCGACTCGACGGCGCGTTCTCCGACGCGACAGACCTCGATCTAGCGTGATACTATGCAGGGACAAGCCCAACAGCAGGCGTACGACCGCGGCATCACGATCTTCTCACCGGACGGTCGACTGTACCAGGTCGAGTACGCCCGTGAGGCCGTCAAGCGCGGTACGGCGAGCATCGGCATCCGAACGAGCGACGGCGTCGTCCTCGCCGTGGACAAGCGCATCCCCTCCCCGCTGCTCGAGGACTCCTCCGTCGAGAAGATCCACAAGGCCGACGACCACGTGGGGATCGCGAGCGCGGGTCACGTCGCGGACGCCCGGCAGCTGATCGACTTCGCGCGCCGGCAGGCCCAGGTCAACCAGCTCCGCTACGGCGAGCCGATCGGCGTCGAGGGGCTGACGAAGTCGGTCACCGACCACATCCAGCAGTACACCCAGGTCGGCGGTGCGCGCCCGTTCGGCGTCGCGCTCATCGTCGGCGGGATCGAGGACGGGCAGCCGCGCCTGTTCGAGACCGATCCCTCGGGGACGCCCTACGAGTGGAAGGCGCTCGCGGTCGGCGCCGACCGCGGCGAACTCCAGACCTTCCTCGAGGACGGGTACGACCCCGAGGCCGACCTCGACGGCGGCGTCTCGCTCGCGCTGGACGCGCTCGCGTCGGTCAACGAGGGCTCGCTCCTCCCGAACGAGGTGGGGCTCGCGACCGTCGACGTCGAAACCGAGAGCTTCGAGATGTTCGAGCAGGACCGGATCGCGACCTACCTCGAGGAGGCAGACCTCCTCGACGAGGGCGAGGAGCCGGACGACGAGGAGTAGCGTCGCCTCGCGGTCACACCTGGCGGCAGTTTTCGCCGGTCGCTTCGGACGATCGGCCCGGTCGCGCGCCCGGAGCGACCGGCTCGTCCGCCGACGTCGGGAAACACTCTTGTAACCGCCCGGGAAACGTCCAAGGTATGATATCGCTCGACGAGGCGGTGACGGCGCGACTCGAGTCTCACGGGGCGCGCTTCGAGGTCCTGGTCGACCCCGACGCCGCGCTGGCGATCAAACGCGGCGAGTTCGAGGACGACCTCGAGGACGTCATCGCCGCCGAGGACGTCTTCGAGGACGCCTCCCGGGGCGACCGACCGGCCGAGAACGACCTCGAGAAGGTCTTCGAGACGACGGATCCGCTCGAGATCATCCCGGAGGTCATCGAGCGAGGCGAGATCCAGATCACCGCCGAGCAGCGCCGGGAGATGCAAGCACAAAAGCACAAACAGCTCGTCAACCGGATCACGCGCAACGCCGTCAATCCGCAGATGGACAACGCGCCCCATCCGCCCGAGCGGATCGAGAACGCGCTGGAGGAAGCCGGCTTCAAGGTCGATCCGATGGAACCCGTCGAGAACCAGGTCGACGACGCGCTCGACCAGCTGCGGCCGGTGATCCCGATCCGCTTCGAGGAGGTCACCGTCGCGGTGCAGGTTCCGGCGGAGTACGCCGGCAGCGCCCAGGCGAAGATCCGTCAGTACGGCGAGCTAGAGCGCGAGGAGTGGCAGCCCGACGGCTCCTGGATCGGCGTCATCACGTTCCCCGCCGGCCTCCAGAACGACTTCTACGACCTGGTCAACGAGAACACCAGCGGCGAAGCCGAGACGGAGATCGTCAAGGACAAAGACGAGTTGAGTACGCGCTGACGGCGGTCAGCGATCGGGGCGGCGCTTCTGGAGGCTACCCAACCACGGGAGCGGTGCTCGAACCATCGGGGTGGTGCTCGAACCATCGG
>SKPV01000032.1 GCA_007119345.1 Halovivax sp. | reverse complement strand
GCGATCGCTGTCCGTGAGCGATCGCCGGCCCGCCCTCCCGCTGCCCAGGAGATCCCGGGCGGCGCGTCGACGATCGGCCGCGGCCTCGGGGGCGACCGACTGCGATCTCAACGACGGACCTGACGTACGGCCGTCGATCGGATCCAGGCCGAGGCGTTCGATCGGTCGCAGATGACCGTGGCGTCGCCGTCCGCGTACTCGACGAACTCGTCGAATCGGCGGGCGAGGGACTCGGGGTCGGCGTCGGTGAGGGTCGGTGTGTGATCCATGGTGGGTCGCGCGACCGACGTCGACGATCGGTCGGAGTGAACGCCGTCGACGGTCGGTCGGGGTGATCGCCGTCGACGATCGGTCGGAGTGAACGCCGTCGACGATCGGTCGGAGTGAACGCCGTCGACGATCGGTCGGGATGATCGCCGTCGACGGTCGGTTCGTGAACCGTCTCCCCGGCCGCGCCGGATAAGCACTTTGTGGAAGGTATTCTAGCGTGGTTGTATGCCGCGTCAACGCATCCCACGACCTGGGCGGCCAGGTCTCGTCAGCGGGACGGCGACGTTCGTTCGCGCGTGACGTGGCGAACCGAGGATCGGGAGTCGGCGCGCGTCGGTCACGTGCTCGCGGGTTCGTCCTCCCGCTCGATACGGGTCGTACACCAGTGACAGAAGGTCAGGTCGTCGTCGAGGGGTTTGCCGCAGGAGGGACAGGCTGGGGCGTCGTCGTCGTTCGCCGGGCCGTCCGCGATCCCGAGGCCCCTGAGTCCGGCGTCGACGGCGGCGAACAGCACGAGAAACATGACGGTGAACTGTGCGAGCGCGCTGGTCTCGGCCTCGACGATGGCGACCCCGTCCGCGACCGTCGCCGGAACGTCCGTGATCGCGCCGTCGGCGCTCGCCCAGAGTTCCTGGACCGGCAAGAGCATCACTACCGTGGCGACGAACATCGCCGCGAAGAGCGCGGCCCGCGTCCAGTCCCGGAGCAGGGCGTGGCCGGCGCCGGGCAACAGGACGGACAGGCCCGCGGCGGCCAGCGCGCGTATCCAGTTCATCGGCGACCGGTCGAGAGTTTTTCCTCCGCGCGGTTAATTCTCTCGCTTCGGGGAAAGTCGACCGACGAGTCGGTCGAGCGACGCGAGGTCGTACTGGCCGGGCGCCGTCGCGGCGTCGGGATCGACCGGCGCGTAGCCGATTCTGGAGCCGTAGACGGGCGCCACCGCGCGGGTGTGCCGGCCGACTTCTCCCATCGCCATCGTCGCGACTGACTCGCCGCGCCTCGTCAGCTGCTCGGTCGCCGAGAGGAGCGCGAGCGCGTCGGCTCGCGACTCGGCGGTGACCGCGAGTTTCGCGACGTCGCCGTACTCCCCGGCCTCGGTCAGCGTCCGGACGAGCGCCGGCCGCGGCGGCGTTCCCTCGAAATCGTGCGCGGAGACGACGATCCGGACGTCGCGCTCCCGGGCGGTCTCGAGGAGGTCGTCCGCGGTGCCGTCCCCGATCGCGGCGAGTTCGACGTCGATCGCCTCGACGGCGTCGACGGTGCACGCGTCGGCGAGCGCGTCGAGTCGTCCCTCCTCGCCCGCTTCTCCGCCCTCCCAGTCGGCCCGGTTCGTCGCCAGAATCGGCAACTCGCCGTCGTAGCTCGCCAGCGCGTCGAGCGGCCCGTCGGCGAGGTCCATGCGGAACTCGATCGCGTCCGCGTGCGTCCGGGCGCGGGGCTCCTCGTCGAGGTCGGCGGTCGACGCGACGAGGGTGAACCCGTCGAAGTCCATGCCGTGGGAACGGTGACGACTCCTCAAAAAGCGACCGTTTTCCGGCTCGAGCCGGCCGGTTCGCGTTCACGCTTGCACGGGCCGACGCCCCGGCGTCGATCGTCGGGGAGCACCGACCCGGATACTCCTGCGGGACGGGCGAGTCGCGGCGCGACGGCGCAGACGGACTCGTCGTGGACGAGTCAGGCCAGCCCGACCGTCTCCTCGGCTTCGAGCAGCTCGTGGTAGCGGTTGCGGATGGTGACCTCGGAGATGTCGGCGACCTCGCTGACCGCGGCCTGGGTGGTCTTCTCGTTGGTGAGCAACGCGGCGGCGTAGACGGCGGCGGCCGCCAGCCCGACCGGCGACTTGCCGGAGTGGACGCCCTTCTCCTTGGCGTTTTTCAGCAGCGAGCGGGCGCGGTGTTCGGCCTCGTCGGAGAGGCCGAGCCCGGACGCGAAGCGCGGGACGTAGCTCTCCGGGTCGGCGGGCTGGACCTCGAGACCGAGCTCCCGGACGACGTACCGGTAGGTTCGCGCGATCTCGTTCTTCTCGACGCGGCTCACGTCGGCGATCTCGTCGAGCGACCGTGGGACGCCGGCCTGCCGGGCGGCCGCGTAGACGCAGGACGTCGAGACGCCCTCGATCGAGCGTCCGGGCAGGAGGTCCTCCTCGAGCGCCCGTCGGTAGATGACGCTCGCGGTCTCGCGGACGTTCGTCGGGAGCCCGAGCGCGGAGGCCATCCGGTCGATCTCGCCGAGGGCCTGCTTGAGGTTGCGCTCCTTGGAGTCGCGCGTGCGGAAGCGCTCGTTCCACTTCCGGAGGCGCTGCATCTTCTCGCGCTGGCGGCTGCCCAGGGCGTTGCCGTAGGCGTCTTTGTTGCGCCAGTCGATGTTGGTCGACAGTCCCTTGTCGTGCATCGTGTTCGTCGTCGGGGCGCCGACGCGGGACTTCTTGTTCTTCTCGCTCGCGTCGAACGCGCGCCACTCCGGGCCGCGGTCGACGGAGTCCTCGGCGACGACCAGCCCGCAGTCGTCACAGACGGTCTCGCCGTGCTCGTCGTCGGAGACGAGTCGGCCGCTGCACTCCGGACAGCTGAACCGGTCGCGTTCGGACTCGTTCTCGCGTTCGTGCGTTCGATCGCCGGTACGTCGTACTCGTGTGGTCGGGGATGCGTTCGTCATACGGATTCGTACGCTGACCGGGTGAACAGGTCGAGAGCGCCCGGTCAGAGTCGTTGTGTACCCCGTTCCGAGACTTGGGATTTAAGGGTTTCGGAATCTCGGGGAGCTAACTCCGATACCGGCGAAATTCGCGCGAACGAGAATTGGAAACCGACAAGATTTTATACTGTCATTCGACCAGTTCCCCGGTCGGATCGGATGCCGCTCGACGCGGCGGTGGGTTGCCCGCCGGCGCCCTTCCTGTGTTGCCCGCCGGCGCCCTTCCTGCCACCTTCGCCCGCGGGCGTGCACGTAACCGCTGAGCGACGACTGAGCGACGACCGGGCACTCCCGTTCGGCGGGCGCGAGCAGCTCTTCCGACGGTCCAGGGTACTCTCGTTCGCCGGCCAGGGGTGCTTCCGTCCGACGGCCGCGACCTCCGGCGTCGGGTCCGTCGGTGCCGGTACGGTAACTCCCTGCTGACGACGAAAGCCGGGCGGTAATCCCTGCTTGGACGTTCCGACGCTGCTGGGCGGGTACCTTCGAAAGCGGGTAGCGAATCCGTCCCGGGAGCCGCGGAACCGGTTCCGCGACCGGGCTGTAACCGGGGTCGTTGGCGCCGAAGTAAGGAGCTTATACGGATCCGTCGCCGTGAATGTCACGAAAAAGATAGGATTACCCGGTCGTACCAACCGACCGGTCGCGGCCGGTAATGGCGTCCTACTCACCGCGAGAAATCGCCAGGCGGCGGTCGATTAACCGGACGTACCAAACCCCTCAAGGCTGGCCCCGTCGTCCCACCGAGTATGAGTTCCGCAATGGCCCCCGACCTCTCGTCGAAGCAGCGTCGCATCCTCGAGTACCTCCGCAGTCACGCTGCCACCAAGACGTACTTCAAGTCCCGGCTGATCGGCGACGAGCTCGGGTTGACGGCGAAAGAAGTCGGCTCGAACATCACCGCGCTCCAGGAGGGCGACTACGACGTCGAGATCGAGAAGTGGGGATACTCTTCGTCCACCACCTGGAAGGTCGACGTCCGGTAACCGGCCGCCACGTATCCGGTCGTCGCGTATCCGGCCGCCACGTATCCGGCCGCCACGTATCCGGTCGTCGCGTATCCGG
>SKPV01000073.1 GCA_007119345.1 Halovivax sp. | reverse complement strand
GGTGACCGACTCGCCCGGAGCCGTGGTCGCGCCGGTCGAGAGCGTGACGCCGGCGTTCAGGTTCGTGTCGATGCCCGTCTTCGCGCCGTCGCCGACCACGACGCCGAGCTTCCGCCGGCCGGTGGAGACCCGCTCGCCCTTGACGGTGAGCTTCACGGGCTCGTCGTCGTGGCGGAGGTTGGCGACGACGGTCCCCGCGCCGAAGTTGACGTTCCGGCCCAGGATCGAGTCGCCGACGTACGAGAGGTGGTTCGCGGCGGCCCCGCGCATGAGGACGCTGTTCTTGACCTCCACGGCGTGCCCGACGCTCGCGTCGGGGCCGACGAGCGTCGCGCCCCTGACGTACGCGTTGGGCCCCACGGTCGCGCCGGCGCGGATCAGCGCCGGTCCCTCGATCACGACGCCGTCGTTCACGGTCGCGCCGGGTTCGACGACGACCCGGCCGTCGACGGTGGCGTCGTCGCTCACCGTCCCCTCGATCCGTCGGTCGAGCGCCGAGAGCTTCCACTCGTTGGCCTCGAGCAGCTCCCACGGCCGGCCGACGTCGAGCCAGCGCTCGAGCGGGACCGGTCGAACGTCCGCGCGCTCGATCGTCCGCGCGAGGACGTCGGTGATCTCGCGCTCTCCGCGTTCGCTCTCGGGAACGTCGAGCCACTCGCGGGCGTCGGCCGGGAACTGGTAGGCGCCCGCGTTGATCAGGTCGGAGGGCGGGTCGGTCGGCTTCTCGACGATGCCCGCGACGCGGCCGTCCTCGACGTCGAGCACGCCGTACTGGGTGGGATCGTCGACGCGGACGCTGGCGACCGCCGGACCGTCGGCGTAGAGCTCGTCGAGGCCGTCCCGGTCGAACAGCGCGTCGCCGTTGAGCACGGCGAACGGCTCGTCGGCGAGGTGCGGGGCGGCGGCGCGCACGGCGTCGGCGGTGCCGGCCCGTTCCTCCTGGACGGCGAACTCGACCGGGACGTCGAGGTCGGCCGCGTCGACGTACTCGCGGACGGCCTCGGATTCGTAGCCGACGACGAGGACGATCCGATCGGCGCCGGCTTCGACGGCGGCCTCGACGGTGTGGGCGACGAGCGGGCGGTCCGCCACGGGAAGCATCGGTTTCGGTCGGCGGTCGGTCAGCGGCCGCATTCGGGTGCCGCGGCCCGCGGCGAGCACGACGGTTTGCATGCAGGCGGATGGGTGCCGGGAGGGCCATAGGCGTTCTGGAACGACGCTCGCGGAGGCGGACGACGACGCGGTCGAGCCCGACAGGTGAACGGAGACGGGAACGGGAGGGGCAGTAGTCGAGCCGAATTGTGTCCACCGCCTCGATCGACGGCGGCGGCGTCGCTCGGTCCTCGTCGGCGGCGGCGACGCTCGATCCTCGTCGGCGGTGTCGCTCGATCCTCGACGGTGGCGGCGTCGCTCAATCCTCGGCGGCGACGTCGCTCGATCCTCGTCGGCGGTGTCGCTCGATCCTCGACGGTGGCGGCGTCGCTCAATCCTCGACGATGGCGTCGACGCTCAGTCCTCGTCGGCGGCGTCGTCGCGCAATCCTCGACGGTGGCGGCGACGCTCAGTCCTCGTCGTCGACGTCTCCGCGGGCGAAGCTCTCCGCCGCGTCGGCCGACGCATCCGCGTCCGGGCTCGGTCCGTCGACCAGGGCGTCGAAATCGTCGACTTCGTCGTACCGGTCCCGATAGACCAGCGCGGCCTTCCCGCGCGGCGTGAGTTCGTACACCCCGGATCGTTCGGACGGGCCGATCTTCTCGACGAGGCCGTAGTCCTCCAGGACCGGGAGCCTGGTGTTGATGTTCTTCCTGGATTTATCCGTGTGGTGGGCGAGGTTCGGCGCGACGTTTCGCCCCTCCTCCTCGAGCGCCTCGAGGATGAGGAAGTCGGTGGGCCGTCTGAGTTTCATTTTGTGTTCCCCCTCTCAACAGTTATCGTCGATGTCCGAATATCTAACACTTTTGGCCGTTCCGCGACCGTCGGCGAACGGGCGAAATTCCCGGTCGGGTCGTGAGAGCCACGTCTCGGCCCGCGACGATTCACTCGCGTTCGAGGTCCGTCGCCTCGCCGTCGACGAGGCGGTCCAGTTCGGCCTCGAGTTCGGCGCGGTTCAGTTCGAGCCCGGGGTTCGACGCGTCGCCGTCGGCGGTCCCGTCGTCCGCGTCCCGTTCGACCTCCGCCGTCGACTCGAGCGCCGACGCGTCCTCGTCCGCGGCCCGCCACCCGCCGTAGAGTTCGTAGGTCGCGTACGCGAGCAGGACGACGAGCAGGACCAGGAGCCCCCAGGAGACCATCCGACTCAGGAAGCGGGCCACCTGGCCCGCGAGGAGAACGGTCATCGCGGCGCCGGCGACGACGAGCGCGAGGCGCGCCGCCCGGTGATCGACCATGCGGCTCGGTACGGACGCCGACCTATAGAATGTACGGACGGTTCCGTCTCGAGCGAGCGGATCGACGCGGCCGATCGCGCACGGCCATCGATCAGGCGAGCGTCGCGTAGAGCAATCCGCCCAGCCCGAGCCCGAGGAACAGGGAGACCGTCCCCACGGCGAGGATCGGCGTCACCGGCTCGCGGTCGCGCGTCGTCGACCCGCCGTCGCCGGCGCCCCCGACGAAGCTGAACGCGCCGACCGCGACGAGGAAGCACGCGATCGACGCGAAGGTGCTCTCGATCGGGCGCGCCCGGACGGCCGGACGGTCGAGCGTGTAGTGAAAGGCGAAGAGCTCGGCCCACCGCGAGTCGTGGAAGGCTCGCAGCCGGGTCTCGGAGACGGGCGCGACGTGGTGGACGTCCGGAACCAGTCCCCAGATGCCGCCGATCGCGACCAGCCACAGCGGCCACTGCCAGCCGAGGTCGTACCGACGGGCGAACGGCGCGGCGACGAGGAGGCAGATGGACGCGCCGACGAGGAAGTGGACGATCGCGGGGGCCATTCGGCGTCGGTGTCATCGGCGGGGACGCTCGTTAGTATGGACCGGTTTCCTGGAGGGTCTCCGGGCGTCCGCTCAGTCCAACCGCTGGCGATACCAGTCGACGGTCCGGTCGAGCCCGTCGCGGATCGAGACCGTCGGCTCGAAGTCGAGGCGGGCTCGCGCCTTCGAGACGTCCGCCTCGGAGCGGTCGATGTCGCCCTCGCGGGGTTCGGCGTGCACGATGTCCGAGTTCGCGTCGGCGAGGTCGCGGACGAGTTCGGCGAGTTCGCGGATCGTGATCGACTCGCCGGTGCCGACGTTGTACGCCTCGCCGACGGCGTCGGTCGTCGCGGCGGCGAGGTTCGCCCGGACGACGTCGTCGACGAAGACGAAATCTCGCGTCTGGTCGCCGTCGCCGTGGACCGTGATCGGGTCGTCGTTCAGGGCTCGTTCGACGAAGACGCGGATGACGCCGGCGTAGTCGCCGCCGGACTGGCCCGGCCCGTAGACGTTGAAGTAGCGAAGGGGGACCGCGTCGAGGCCGTAGAGGTCGTGGTAGAGGTGCGCGTAGTGGTCGGCGGCGAGCTTCTCGAGGCCGTACGGGGAGGTGGGTTCTTTGCGGTCGGGTTCGCCGACGGGGATCGACTCGGGGTGGCCGTAGATCGCCGCGCTCGAGGCGAGGACGACCCGGACGTCGTGGCGACGGGCGGCCTCGAGGAGGCGGAGCGTGGACTCGGCGTTGACGGCGTGACTCTCGAGGGGGTCCTCGACCGACCGGGCGACGCTGACGACGGCGGCTTCGTGGAAGACGGTGTCGGCCTCGGCGACGGCGCGCTCGAGGGCGTCGGCGTCGCGGAGATCGGCCTCGATGAACCGCGCGTCACCGGGGACCGTCGATCGGTCGCCCGCGACGAGCGAGTCGAGGACCGCGACGTCGTTGTCATCGAGGAGCGCCCCGGCGAGTCGGGCGCCGATGAAGCCGGCGCCGCCCGTGACGAGGATGCGTTCGTTCGTGGGACCGAGCTGGGTCATTAGCGAAAGGGTTCTCCGGGGAGCCATTGAGTGTGGCGGTCGACGGACTCTCGTGAGACGAGTCGGACCGATTTCTCAGGGCCGACAGCGTCGACCCCCTTCCGGGATCGAT
>SKPV01000158.1 GCA_007119345.1 Halovivax sp. | reverse complement strand
TCCTCGTTCTCGCCGTCGCCAGGGGTCTCCTCGCCGCCGTCCTCGTTCTCGTCGTCCCGCTCGTTGCCGTCGAGGGCGTCCCCGTCGTCCGCGAGCTCGACGGCCTCGTGCGCGTCGAAGTAGGCGACCGCGCCCGGGTGCAGCGGGATGGACATCCCGTCGAGGACGGTTTCGACGTCGATGAACTCCGCTTCGACGGTGAGCTGATCGGCGTTGTCGAAGATGGCGGCGGTCACCTCCTCGACGATCTCCGCGTCGACGCCGTCCCGAGTGGTGAGCATCGCCCGGACGGAGACGGTCTCGACGTCCTCGTCGATCCCGTCGTAGGTGCCGCCGGGGATCGCGTCCGCGGCGAAGAACTCGACGTCGCCGACGAGCTCCTCGCGGACGTCGTCGCCGATCTCGAGGACGGCGACGTCCGCGGTCGCGGCGAGGTCCGCGACGGCCCCGACCGGCGGGCCGCCGACGACGAACGCGGCGTCGACGTCGCCGTCGGCGAGCTGATTGGCCGCGGTCGAGAAATCCGTGTTCAGCTCCGTGAACTCCTCGACCCCCGCGACCTCGAGGATCTGGCGGGCGTTGACTCGCGTGCCGCTGCCGACGTCGCCGGTGTTGACGTCCGCGCCCGCCAGATCGCCGATCGTCTCGGCGTCGGTGTCGCCCCGCACGAGGACGTGGATCGTCTCGGGGAAGAGCGTCGCCACGCCCCGGAGCGCCTCGATCGGCTTGTCCTCGAACGCCTCGAGCCCCGTGCCGTGGAACGCGAAGAAGTTGATGTCGTTCTGGATCAGGGCGAAGTCGGCCTCCCCGCGGGCGAGGTTGCCGACGTTCTCCACGCTCGCGCCCGTCGACTTCACCAGGAGCTCGTGGGGCGTCTCCGCCTCGACGATCGCCTTGAACTCCTCGCCGAGGGGAAAGTACGTGCCGCCGGTCCCGCCCGTGTCGAGCGTGAGCGCGCGCCCGTCCGCGGTGGTTTCCTCGTCGTCGCGCTCGTCCCCCGGACGGCCCGTCATCACGACGCTCCCCGCGATCCCGGCGACGCCCAGGAAGCGGCGTCGGCCGATCGCTCGCACCATGGGAGTGCTTCGACGAGTATGCTCATATAGCTGACAACCGGTCGGCTGTACTCTCTGCCGGGAACGACGGTCCGCCCGATCGACCGGTCGCCGGCGCCACGGTCGGCTCGTCGCGCCCGTCCGGCAGCGACGGCGATCGCCGGGTCGGCCGCTCACTCCCCCGACGGCGCCGGGGAGGTCTCCGGCGTCGGCGTCGCGGCCTCCCGTCGGCGGTTCGAGATCGAAAGGACGACCAGCATCGCGAGGCCGACGACGCGGAGCGAGAACGTCGCGGCGAACGTCGTCGGCAGGGAGGGGCCGCCGGCGATCGCCAGCAGCGGGTCGGCGATCAGGAGCGCCAGCTCGGGCACCATCAGCAGGATCGACGAGATCGAGAACAGCGCCCGATCGAGCCGGTCGACCTCGGCGTACTGGTAGCCGATGATCGTCACGCCGAGCGCGTAGACGCCGAGGAACATTCCGACCACGGGGATCGCCACCTCGGGGACGAAGAAGCCGACCTCCATGACGTCCGCGGTGCCGATCATCCGCGGCCCCTCGTCGGTGATCCGGAGCATGAGGATCCCCGGCGAGAAGACGAACGCGAACGGGACGAGGATCTTGTTCAGCGAGAGCAGGAAGGCGATGACCGCGGTTCCGAACTCGTCGGATTTAGCGACGCCGGCCGCGGCGAAGGCGGCGACCGCGACCGGCGGGGTGACGTCCGCCATCAGGCCGAAGTAGAGGATGAACAGGTGGGCGGCGAGCAGCGCCACCCCGAACTCCTCGAGGGCGGGGCCGAGCATCGCGACGAGGATGATGTACATGACGGTCGTCGGCATCCCGAGCCCGAAGATGATGGCCGAGACGCCGGTCAGCAAGAGGAGGACGATGAAGGAGCCGCCGCTCACCGAGAGGATGAGCGAGGTGAGGTTCGGCCCGAGGCCGGTGACGCTGATGACGCCGGGGATCACGCCCGCGGCGGCGACCGCGACGACCACCGTCGTGGCGGTGCGCGCGCCGGACTCCATCGACTTCAAAATGAACGCGCCGAACCGGTAGGCCGGGTTGGTCGCCATCCCCGGTCGGCCGATCGCCTCGGCGCCCCGCTCGGCGGCGTCGTCGACAGAGTCGTCCAGGTCGAGCAGCGGCGTCTCGAGGCGCGGCCTGAGGACGAGAACGGCGAGGCTCACGACGATGGCGATCAGGGCGAGGTCGAAGCCGGTCGTGGCGACCGCGCCCTCGAGCGAGCGAGGGGTGCCGGGGGCGGCGGTTCCGAGGACGACCCGGATCGCGTCGACGATGCCGACCCCGTAGGTCGCGTAGGCCGCGACCTGGGCCGCCCAGAGGCCGACGATGGTGGCCAGCAGCGGGACGCGGGTGCGCTCGTTGTAGGCGGCGACGACCGCGATCAGCGCGACCACGGAGACGATCGTGAACCAGCCGGCGCGGTTGATCGACAGCCGCAGCCAGATGAGAAAGTACAGCAGCAAGACGAGCGGGAGGAGATAGAACCAGCCCCGCTTGAGGTGGCGTCTCATGTTCGGCAGCTCGGACCGCGGGAGGCCGCCGATGCCGCCGCGGATCGCCTCGAAGTGGACCATCACCCACATGCCGAAGAAGAAGGCGATGGCCGGCAGCGTCGCGGCGATGATCACCTCGGCGTAGGGCGTCCCGGTGAACTCCACGATCAGGAAGGCGGCGGCGCCCATCACCGGCGGCAGCATCTGCCCGCCCGAGGACGCGGAGGACTCGACGGCGCCCGAGAACTCCGGCGAGTACCCCGAGCGCTTCATCAGGGGGATCGTGAAGGCGCCGGTGGTCACCGTGTTGGCGATCGACGAGCCCGAGAGCATGCCCATGAAGCCGCTGGAGACGGTACTCGCCTTCGCCGGGCCGCCCTTCCGAGTGCCGGTCGCGGAGTAGGCGAGGTCGATGAACCACTTGCCGGCGCCGCTCATCTCGAGGAACGCGCCGAAGAGGATGAAGATGTAGATGAAGCGGACGCTCACCGTCACGGGCGTGCTGTGGACGCCCGCTTCGACGGTGTACCAGAGGTTGTAGACGATGCTGTCCCACGTGGTCGGCGTGATCGACAGCGCGCCGATCGCCGTATCCCGCGGGATGTGGTGGCCCAGGCGGGCGTAGACGATGAACAGCGAGACGAGGGTCATCAACAGCACGCCGAGCGCGCGCCGGGTCGCCTCCAGCACCAGGAGGATGCCGATCACGCCGAGCAGGAAGGCGTAGGACACCTCGTCGATCGGGATTCCGATCGCGGCGACGGCCATCACGAGCGGCTCCAGCGACGGGTACACCTCGTGGGCCGGTCGGGCGTCCTGGATGCCGAAGACGGCGATCTGGCGGATCTCGTCGAACTCGGTGACGATGTAGTAGGTCGGCAGGATCGAGAGGAAAAAGAAGAGGACGTCCACCGGCGTGATGCGGTCCATGTTCGGGTCGACGGCCAGCCAGCGACCGGTCGCCCGGAGCCGTGCGGCGACGGCGGTGAGCGGGTGCTCGTCGCCGAACTGGCGCCGCGCGGCGGGCTCGATCCGCCCGAGCCGGCGCGAGATGGAGCCGTCGCCGCGGGTCGGGGGAAACAGCAGGAACGTCAGCAACAGCGCGAACATCACGTGGATCGAGTTGATCTGGAGCTGCTGGAGGGAGACGAGGCGCACCTCGCCGACGACGGGCAGCGTCGCGCCGATGACGAACCCCCGCGCGGCGATCCACACCTGGAACGCCGAGAAGGTGATGCCGATGAGCGCGACGAGGATCACCGCCGCGCCGCGGAGCGTCCGCCGACGCTCGACCTCCCGGAGGATCTCCTCCGCCTCCGCCTCGCTGAGCTCGTCCGAATCGCCCGGCTCTACACTCACGGTCGATCGCCCCCGCGGATTCGTCCGGTCCGACCCGCTCTCGCGGTCCGGCGGGCGCTGTGGGAGAGACGCGTCCGCCCGGTCGGTCGTGGCCGCCGTTTTCGCTCGCCGCCCACCCGTCCACGTCGCTCGCCGCCCACCCGTCCACGTCGCTCGCCGCCCACCCGTTCAGGTTCACCGAGCGTGCGCCGCGGACGAGCACGGCGGCGAGTCATGGACGCTCCTCGCACTCCTCGGACGTGCCGACCGACTCCCCGGACGGATCGATCGATACCCCGGACGTGCCGATCGCCTCGCCCGACGGAGCGGCCGCCGATTCCACCGCTCGCTCCTCCACGAACAGGACGACGGTCGATCCGTCGGACCGGTCGACGAGGTCGTAGCACTCGCCGCCGACGTGCAGGACGTGCCCGGCGATCGATCCGGGTGCGACGTACACGCGATCGTACGACCGGTCGACCGAGACGACGAACCCGTCGTCGGTTCGGTTCACCGCGGCCTCCGACGGGAGACCCGCGCCGTACGACGAGAACACCGTCCGGTCCATCTGCAGCTCGGTGCCGTCGATCTCGTAGACGTCCTCGACGTCCGTCTTCTCGACGCTGTGGGTGTACGCGAGCGTGAGTTCGTCCCCGTCGGTCACCGGAACGTCGAGGAGCGACTCGTTCGTTTCGGCGTCGGCGACGACGAGCGTCCGGTTCGCCTCCGCGGAGGTGGTGGCGGAAGTCGACCCGTTCTCCGCCGCGAGGGCGGTCGGGGTCTCCGGGCCGTTCCCCGTCGCGGAGGCGGTCGCGGTTTCGGTCGTGCGCTCCGCCGCCGAACCACCTTCCGGCACGGTCGCGTCGCTCGCACCGGCAACACCGACCGCCGTCACACCAGCCGCCGCTACGCACAGCGCGAACAGCGCGACGGCGAGGTGCCGCCGCGTTCGGGGCGGCGCTGGTGTCGACACGTATCGGTACACTCACGACGGGGCTCGACCGAGGAGGTCGACTCCCGGGCGAACCCGATCACCTGCCCGTGCTATTCGTCCTCGTCGTCCATCTCTTCGTCGTCCATTTCCTCGTCGTCCATCTCTTCGTCGTCCATTTCCTCGTCGTCCATCTCCTCGTCATCGTCCATCTCGTCGTCGAGTTCGACGCCCTGGGCGTCGAAGTAGGCCTCCGCGCCCGGGTGCAGCGGGATGGACATCCCGTCGAGGGCGCTATCGAGGTCGATGAACTCGGCCTTGATCGTGACGTCGTCGGCGTTGTCGAAGATGGCGGCGGTCACCTCCTCGACGATGTCCTCGTCGACCGCCTCGTGGGTGGTGATCATCGCCTGGACGGAGACGGTCTCGACGTCCTCGTCGACGCCGTCGTAGGTGCCGCCCGGGATCTCGTCCTCGGCGAAGAACTCCACTTCGTCCAGGAGCTCCTCGCGGAGGTCGTCGCCGATCGCGACGACGTCGATGTCGGCGGTCGTCGCCAGCTCCTCGACCGCGCCCACCGGCCAGCCGCCGACGATGAACGCGGCGTCGATGTCGCCGTCGCGCAGCTGGTCGGCCGCGGTCGCGAAGTCGGCGTTCTGCTCGTCGAAGTCCGTCACGCCGGCCGTCTCGAGGATCTGCAGGGCGTTGACCTGCGTCCCGCTGCCCAGGTCTCCCGTGTTGATCGTCGCCCCCTCCAGGTCGGCGATCGACTCGTAGCCGGCGCCCTCCTCGGTGAGGACGTGTATCGTCTCCGGATACAGCGACGCGACGCCCCGGAGGTTCTCGATCGGGTTCCCCTCGAACTCCTCGAGGCCGGTCCCCTCGTACGCGAAGAAGTTGATGTCGTTCTGGATCAGGGCGAAGTCGGCGTCTTCGCGCGCCAGACTCCCGACGTTCTCGACGCTCGCCCCCGTCGACTGCACCTGCAAGCCGTGGGGCGTCTCCCCCTCGACGATCGTCTTGAACTCCCCGGAGAGCGGGAAGTAGGTCCCGCCGGTCCCGCCGGCGTCCCAGACGAGGATCTGTCCGCCCTCTTCCGCGTCCGGATCTTCGAACTCGTCTTCCTCCGGTTCGTCGTCCTCGTCGTCGTCCTGGAGAACGCCCATCAATGCGATACTTCCCGTGGCCCCGACGACGCCGATGAAGTGACGCCGGTCGATCTCTCGCGCCATGATAGCAATTCACGGAACCTACAAACATATAATTGTCAATCATAATACCTGATTGTTTCGCGACGCCGACCGTCCACCTCGGGTGATCATCCGGATGGAACGATGAAATGCCTCACTACCTTTACGATTCGAAACAGTTAATCCCGCCCCGCGGCAGGCACGTGATATGCAGACGATTGACGCAGCCGACTACCACGATATCGTGCGGGTCGCGGACCCGCGACTGTCGCCGGACGGCGAGCGGGTCGCGTTCGTCCGCACGGTGCCCGACGACGAGGAGTCCTACGAGGCCACCGTCTACGTCGTCCCGCTCGGCGGGGGCGACCCCCGCCAGTTCACCGTGGCCGAGGGCGTCGACAGCGAGCCGCGCTGGCACCCCGACGGCGACTACCTGGCGTTCGTGAGCACCCGCGGGGCGGACGACGACCGGCCGCAGCTGTGGCTGCTCCCCGCGGACGGCGGCGAGGCCCGTCAGGTCACCGAGGTGGCCGGCGGCGTCTCCGGGGTCGAGTGGAGTCCCGACGGCTCGCGCATCCTCTTCACCCAGCACTCGACCGCCGAGGACCGCGAGGAGGGCCGGGACCTGTCGGTCGATTCCGACTACGAGCCCGAAGAGCCCGACCCGAGGGTCATCGACCGCATGGTCTACCGCTCGATGCAGCGGTACTTCGACGGCAAGCGCAGCCACGTCTACGTCCTCGACGTCGAGACGGCCCTCGACGGCGAGCGCGAGGACGCCCTCGAGCGACTCACCGACGGCGACGCCGACTACGTCGGACCCGCCTGGGGCGACGGCGAGACGATCTACTACGCGAGCAAGCGCGGGGAGGAGCCCGACGACTCCGTCGAGTTCGACATCTACGAGCACCCGCTCGACGCCGCCGCAGAGGGGGACGTCGAACCCGAGGCCGTCGCCGAGACCACGGGCTGGGGCGGGATGATCGAGGCCACGACGGACGGAAAGATCGCGTTCCCCCGCACGCCCGAGGAGAAGCTCACGATGCGCCAGACCGACATCGTCGTTCACGACCGCGACACCGGCGAGGAGGTCACGCCCACGGCGTCACTCGACCGCGACGTCGCGTACGGCGGCGGATTCCAGTGGGGTCCCGACGAGGAGCGCCTCTTCTTCGCCACGCCCGACGAGGGCTCGGTCGTCGTCTGGTCCGCACCCGGCGACGCGAGCGCCGACCCCGAGACGGTCTACGGCGACGGCGTCACCGTCGAGGGTTTCGACGTCGGCGACGACGCGGTCGCGTACGTCCAGAGCGAGTGGGACCACCCCGGCGACGTCTTCGTCTCCACCCGCGGCAGCAACGAGGCCACCCGGCTCACCCGGGTCAACGACGAGTACCTCACCGACCGCGCCGTCGCCCAGCCCGAGGAGCTGCGGTACGAGAACGAGGCGGCGGATACGGACGAGGCCGTCGAGTTGCAGGGCTGGGTACTCACGCCGCCCGACTTCGACCCCGAGGAGACCTACCCGCTGGTCGTCGAGATCCACGGCGGCCCGCACGCCCAGTGGACGACCTCGGGGACCATGTGGCACGAGTTCCAGACGCTCGCCGCGAACGGCTACGTCGTCTTCTGGTCCAATCCGCGGGGCTCGACCGGCTACGGCGAGGACCACGCGATGGCCATCCACCGCGACTGGGGCGACGTCGCCCTCGAGGACGTCCTCGCGGGCGCGGACCTCGTCTGCGAGCGCGAGTACGTCGACGCGGACGAGCAGTACGTCACCGGCGGCAGCTACGGCGGCTACATGACCGCCTGGACCGTCGGCTCCACCGACCGCTTCGAGGCCGCCGTCTCCCAGCGCGGCGTCTACGACCTCACCGGCTTCTACGGCTCGACCGACGGCGCCCTCAAACTCGTCGAGTACGACTTCGGGACGACGCCCTGGGAGGAACCCGAGTTCCTCTGGGAGCACTCGCCCGTCTCGCTGATCCCCGAGGTCGAGACGCCGACCCTGCTCATCCACTCCGACCGCGACTTCCGCACGCCCGCGAACACGGCCGAGCTGTTCTACGTCGGCCTGAAGAAGCACCGCGTCGACACGCGGCTGGTCAGGTATCCTCGAGAGGGCCACGAACTCTCCCGCTCGGGCGAGCCCGGCCACGTCGTCGACCGCATCGAGCGCATCGTCCGCTGGTTCGACGGCTACTCCGACTACGCGGACGTGCCGCCCGCGCTGGAGCGCGATCCGGACGCCGGGTTGTCGGCGGCCGAGGACGGAGGCGAGGGCGATGGCGACGAGGACGGAGGCGACGAGTAACTCGCGCGCCGACCGCCTCGCGGCGGATCGGCCCATCGCTCGCGTTTCCGCGGCCCCTTCCTTCGCTCGGGACCCCGCTGCTCGCGGGTCGTTCTCTGCTCACGGGCGCCTCGCGCCCGCTCGCACGGCTCGAGGGATCTTCGGTCCATCGCTGCTCCTCGCTCGCCCAATCGAGGACTCCGATCCGCTCAGTCCTCGCTCACGCCGTCCGGAACGCCCGGTCGCCCGCGTCGCCCAGCCCGGGGACGATGAAGCCGTTCTCGTCGAGGTGATCGTCGATCGCCACCGTCAGCAGGTCCGCCTGCGGGAACGCGTCGCCGACGCGAACCAGCCCTTCGGGCGCCGAGACCGCCGAGAGGACGATCAGGTGCTCCGGGTCGGGCGCGCTCTCCACGACGTGTTCGAGGACCGCGCACATCGTCGAACCGGTCGCGAGCATCGGGTCCGCGACGATGACGGTGTCTTCCTCCCTGATCTCGGGCAGCTTGACGTAGTCGATCGTGATCGGGAACGAGCCGTCGCCGGTGCGACCGGCTTCCTCGTCGCGACTGGCGCTGATGACGCCTTGGCGAGCCCGCGGGAACGCCTTCAACAGCCCCTCGACGAACGGCGTCGCCGCGCGGAGGACGTTGATGATCACGACGTCGTCGAGCCCCTTCACCCGCTCGCCCATCGTGGGCTCGAGCGGCGTCTCGAGCTCGACGTACTCGGTCTCCATCCGCCCGTCGATGATCTCGTAGCCGCAGATCCGTCCCAATTTCACGAGCCCCTTGCGGAAGCTCACCTGTTCGGTCTCCACGTCTCGGATCCGCGAGAGCGTGTCCTTGGCGAGGGCGTGCGTGACGAGGTAGGCGTCCTCTCGATCTTCGATCGTCATCTCGTGTCGAGACAGTACAGCCGGGTAATATAAGGTATCGGTCCGTCAATCCACGACGATGCGGACGGTCGAGGCGTCCAGATTCGTCGCCGCCGGGCCCGATCGGGTGAGCCGGCTCCTCACGCCCGAGAGCATCGTCGCGTACGAGGGCACCTTCGAGGTGACCGAGGTGACGC
This sequence comes from Halovivax sp., assembly GCA_007119345.1. Taxonomy (GTDB): domain Archaea; phylum Halobacteriota; class Halobacteria; order Halobacteriales; family Natrialbaceae; genus Halovivax. The sequence continues at coordinate 27,673 of SKPV01000158.1, read as the reverse complement.
CGCGGGGAGCGGAGGGCGACTGGCTGGTCGCGGTCGGGGCGCGCGGGCTCGACGCGACGTTGCGGTTCGAACCGCTCGAGGACGGCGACGGCTTCTACTACGAACAGCTCGGCGAGGAGGGGCCGCTGGCCGCGATGGAGACGACCCTCGTCTGGCGGCCGGAGAACGAGGGGACGCGCGTCACCGCGACCTCGTCGGTGTCGCTGGGCGTCCGGCCGGCGTCCCTCGCCGACCGGATCGCCGCCTGGAAGCGCAAGGGGGAGCTACGGCGCGCCCTCGAGGCGCTCGCCGCGGACGCCGAGTGAGTCGGGAGCGGGGCCCGGTCAGTGGGTGACGAGGTACGTCAGGGCCATGATCACCAGCGTCAGCACGAGCAACCGCATCCAGGTGAACTCGACGGCCCCGCCGAGATCTGCGAGCGTGAGGACGATCCCGGCGAATGCCGCCGAGAGGATCGCGTTCAACGCGAAGAGGACGCGCGGATCGCCCGTCGACGACTCGATACCGTCCGAGATGGACATCTGATGGGGATGTTCGCTCCGGTCGAATAACTGTATCGCTCGACGGTTCCGTTTCCCGTCTCGCTCGGCTGATAACCCTCGTCACGCCCAGCGGCGGGTCGTCTCGCCCGAAAGACGCGCCTCTTCTCGTCCAGCGGCGGGTCGTCTCGCCCGAAAGACGCGCCTCGTCACGCACGACCTCGTGTCCTCGCGCCGATCGGCGTGTCCTCGCACCGATCGCCGTTCGCCGGCTGCCTGCGGATTCACCGGGACGAACTATGCCGACGGAACGCGTACAGTTACTAGCCATGAGCGTCCGTCTTCGGAACGACGAGGGGACGCCGGTCGACCCAGTGCCGTTTCTGGTCGTCTCCCTGCTCGGGGTGCCGCTGCTGATCGGCTGGGGTCCGGTCTACCTCCTCGAGTGGGGCGTCCCGCTCGGTCCCGCGGTGGCGATCTCCGCGATCGGCTCGGTCGGGGTCGCCGTCGGCGCCTACCACCGCTACGTCCTGACCGCGCGCCCGGAACACCGCGAGGAGGTCCCGGCGGCGCTCCGGCTCCGGCGGCTGCTCTACGGGATCACCGCCGGGATCGCGCTCCTCGCCGGGCTGACGATCGCCGTCGTCTTCTTCTCCTGACCTGCCGCTCACCGCACGACGAACGCGTCGTCTTCGACCCCGGGGTACGGGTGGTCCGCCCCGGCGACCGCCTCGCGTTCGGACTCGGTCGCCAGGCACTCGTCGAGCTCCGCGACCAGACGGTCCTCGTCCAGGTCGCGGCCGATGAACACCAGTCGCACCTCGCGATCGCCCCACTCGGGGTGCCAGCGGTCGGTCGGTCGGTTGTCGCGGTAGAGCGACCGCTCTCGCTCGGGAAGACTCGCGATCCAGCGGCCCTCGCTCTCGACGCGGATCGACGGGCCGGCGACGTGGAGCACCTGCACGACGTCGTCGCGGCCGGCCACCCAGAATCGTCCCTTCGCGCGGACGACGCCGTCCGGGAGGGATTCGAGGAACGCGACGAGCCGGTCCGGGTGCAACGGCCGATCCCGGCGGTAGGCGAACGAGGTGATCCCGTACACCTCCTCGGGCGTTCGGTGATCGTGGCCCTGGCCGTGGTCGTGTTCGTGGTCGTGGCCCCGGCCGTGGTCGTGTTCGTGGTCGTGGCCCCGGCCGTGGTCGTGACCCTCGCCTTCGCGACCGCCGGCCGCCGCTTCGTCCCCGGCGATCCGATCGTACGCGCGTTTCCAGCCCGCTCGTTCACCCGCCTCCAGCGGGTCGAAGCGACCGGTTCCGAGCACGTCGCCGGGGTCGACGGCGCCGAACGTCGTCGGGACGACCTTCGCGTCCGGCCGGATCGCCCGCACCAACTCCGCGACGCGCTCGCGCTCCGTCTCGGACAGCAGGTCGCACTTGTTGCAGAGTACGACGTCCGAGAACTCCACCTGTTCGATCAGCAGGTCGGCGAGCGGTCGCTCGGCCTCGCCCGGTGCGGTCTCCCGCTCGAGCGTCCCGTCGCCCGCGAACGCGTCGTGGAAGCTCCGGCCGTCGACGACCGTCACGGTCGTGTCCACGTCGTACCTGGCGGCCGCCCGAGACTCGGTGGTGAACAGGCGCGCGATCGGCTCCGGTTCGCTGATCCCCGAGGCCTCGACGACGAGGTAGTCGAACTCGTACTCGCGGGCCAGCCGCGTCACCTCGGTCTCGAGGTCGTCCTGGCGCTCACAGCAGATGCAGCCGTTCGAGAGCTCCGCGATCCCCGACGCGTCGGTCAGGGCGTCCCCCGTCGAGAGCAACTCCGCGTCGACGTTGATCTCGCCGACGTCGTTGACCAGCACCGCGATCGACCGTCCGTCGTTGTGCTCCAGGAGGTGGTTGAGGGTCGTCGTCTTGCCCGCGCCGAGGGCCCCGCTGAGGATCGTGACGGGCACGCGTTCGGCCATACGCCCACGTTCGTTCGTGCGACAATGACGCTGTTGGTGGCGCGGGTCCGACGCCACCATCGAGGAGCCGGTTCCGCCGCGGGATGGGGCGGGCCCGTCGATCCGACGACGATACGCTTTTGCTCTCCGATTGATTTGTGGTACCACATGACGCTGGCAGAACGGATCGCCGCCTACCGTGCGGTCGTCGAGGAGTGGCTGCGCGGACTCTACCACGGGATGATCTCGCATCCGGCCTACGAGAAGATCGAGAAGGAAGCGGAGGATCTCGAGGACGCGTTCATGCTCGCGTGCTTCCCCGACGCGTTCGGCATCCCGAGCCCCGTTTCCTACTACACCGCCGAACTCCTGCCGTACCTCGAGGCCGAGTACGAGGCCTGGGAGCGGCGCATGTGGGACCGCGACACGCTCGTCGAGCGCAAGGGCCAGCAGTACCACTTCTGATGGTCCGTTTCGTCTTCTTCGGCGGAAAGGGCGGCGTCGGCAAGACCACCGTCTCCAGCGCTCACGCGCTCGAGTGCTCGCAGGCGGGGCTCGAGACGCTGCTCGTCTCGACGGACCCGGCCCACAGCACGAGCGACGTGTTCGGCCAGTCGTTCGACGACGAACCGCGGCCCGTCGAGGGATACGACGGCCTGTCCGCGATGGAGATCGACCCCGAGCAGGAGGTCGAGGACCACCTCATGGACCTCAAGCGCCAGCTGGGCAATCAGCTGAGCGCGGCGATGGTCAACGAGATCGATCTGCAACTCGAGATGGCCCACCAGACGCCGGGCGCCTACGAGGCCGCGCTGTTCGACCGCTTCGTCGACGTCATGCGCGACCCGGAGCCCTACGATCGGATCGTCTTCGACACCTCCCCGACGGGCGGCACGCTCCGGCTGCTCTCGCTGCCGGACCTGCTCGAGCGCTGGATCGACCGGCTGATGTACAAGCGCGAGAAGAGCATCGACCTCTTCGAGAAGGCGGCGATCGGGAACCGAGAACCCCGCCGCATGGCCGAAGGCGATCCGATCCTGGAACGACTTCGGGAACGCAGGGAGCGCTTCGAGTTCGCCGGGCGCGCCCTCCGCGAGGACGCCGCCTTCTACCTGGTGATGAATCCGGACACCCTCTCGATCCGCGAGACCCGCCGCTCGGTCGGGACGCTGACGGCGGCCGACCTCGACGTTCGCGGACTGGTGGTCAACCGACTCACGCCCGAGCCGGACCCCGACGAAAACGGACGCGGCGGTCGATTCCTCCGCGACCGCGTGGCGACCGAACGCGACCGGCTCGCGGAGATCGAGGAGACGTTCGATCCGCCGGTCGTCGCGGCCATCGAGACGCGGGTCGAGGAGGTCCGCGGCGACCTCCTCGCGGAGGTCGCCGACGAACTCCGGATCGACGTCGCGCGCGCGGGGTCGACGACGGATTCGCCCCCTTGATCCCGTCGAACTCTCCCTCTTGATCCGGCGTCGTTTACCGCTGGGAATTTAGTTTCCACGGATTTAGACCGAAATCATATCCGTTTATTACCGCGATCCCGCATATCCGGGATCACTTTGATGAATATTTATATTGGATCAACGTGAGCACTGGCACGGGGAGACATACCAATGGCAGGCATCATCTGGATCGTGGCGCTGGTACTCGTGACCTTCTCGGTCGCGTATCTCGGCTACGGCCGATACCTCTCGCAGTTCGTCGACCTCGACGACTCGAGAACAACGCCGGCGCACAGATACGAGGACGGACAGGAGTACGTACCGGCGAAGAAACCGGTACTGTTGGGGCATCACTACTCGAGCATCGCGGGCGGGGCACCCATCGTCGGCCCGATCACGGCGGCGCTGGTCTGGGGCTGGGTGCCGGCCGTGCTATGGGTCGCCATCGGCAACCCGCTGCTCGGCGCAGTCCACGACTTCACCTCGCTGTCGAGCAGTCTTCGCCACGAGGGGAAGTCGATCGGCTACATCATCGGCGAGTACGTGGGCGAACGCGGCAAGAATATGCTGCTGTGGTTCGCCTTCCTCCTGGTGATCCTCGTCGTGGCGGTGTTCGCGCTCGTCATCGGCGTGGTGTTCAACGCGTATCCGCAGGCGGCGACCGCCAGCATCATTTACATCGCGCTGGCGTTCATTTTCGGGTTCTGGCTGTATCAGCTGGGGCTCCCGTTCTCGGTCGGGACGGTCGTCTTCGTCTCGGGCATCTTCGCGTCGGTCTGGGTGGGTATCCAGTATCCGATCGCCCTGTTCGGCGCGGAGTTCCCGACCGCCGACGGGACGACCGTCCTGTTCGGCGAGACCGCACCGTGGTTCGTCCCCGAGATGCTCGGCAGCGCCAACATCGGGGCCTGGCTCATGGTGATCCTCGTCTACGGCGGGATCGCCAGCGTGTTGCCGGTCTGGATGCTGCTCCAGCCGCGCGATTACCTCTCGTCGTTCCTGCTGTACAGCGGGGTCGGCGGGGCGCTGCTCGCGGTCATCGTCGGTACCTTCATCACGGGGATGGACGCGACCCACGAGGGCGCCGAACTGAGCTTCGACATCGCGATCGGGGCCTGGTACGGATTCCTCGGCCAGGACGGGCCGCTCGCGGACATGCTCCCGATCATGCCGCTGTTCCCGCTGTTGTTTATCACCATCGCGTGCGGAACGATCAGCGGCTTCCACTCGCTGGTGTCCTCGGGGACGACGGCGAAGCAGCTGAACAAGGAGACCGACGCGAGGCTGATCGGCTACGGCGGGATGCTCGGCGAGGGCCTCCTCGCGGCCGTCGCGCTGTGTGCCGTCGCCGTGATCGCGCTTCCCGCCGCGGACGGCGGCATCGGGCTTGCGCTCCCGAACTTCGCGACCGGCGGCGGCGCGATCCTCACGGCGTTCGGCATCCCGATGTCCTACGGCGCCCCCTTCATGGCGCTCGTCCTCGCGAGCTTCCTGCTCACGAGCATGGACACTGCCGTCCGACTCGGTCGATACATGATGGAGGAGGTTATCGGCACTCCGGAGACGACCGTCGAGGAGTACGGCGCGAACATGTACGTCAACACGACGGTGATCGTGATCGCGGCGTTCGTACTCGTCGGCAGCGGTCGGTGGGAGGACCTCTGGCCGCTGTTCGGCGGCGCGAACCAGCTGCTCGCCGCGCTGGCGCTGCTGACCGGCACCGTCTGGCTGGCCAACTGGGACGAGGCCAAACAGCTCGTCAGCACCGGCGTCCCGATGGCGCTGATGGCCGTCATCACCATCTTCGGGCTGACCTGGCTCGCCGTCTACCAGGTGTTCTACCTGAACGTCCTGGGCGAGGGCGCCGAGCCGTTCGAGACGCCCCTCGAGTTCATCGCCGGCGGCGTCCAGATCCTCGTCGCGTTCGTCCTGATCGGCCTGGCCATCGCGCTGATCAGGATCGGGTACGGGAACCTCCGGGACGTCGGCGCGATCGGTGAGGAACCGGCGGTCACGGACGGGGGTGAAGCCGGAGAGACGGACGACGACTGAGCGGATCCGCGTCGATCAGAGCTGGAACCGCCGGGCGATCAGGTCGAGCACGCCCGGTTCCGCCCGTTCGATCTCCTGCCAGAGCCGGAACGCCGTCGCGACGTCCGCGTTCTCGCTCGCGACCAGCGTTTCGGCGTCCGGATCGACGACGATCGCGTTGAGTTCGTAGTGGCCGTTGTAACCGAACTTCAACAGGGTGCGATCGGAAAAGTCCGCCACGCGTTTCTCGAGGGACTCCGGGATCGATTCCGTCACGACGACGAAGGTGAAGTCCGTGCTGAAGTGCTCTTCGTCCGGCTCGATCCACTCCTCGGCCAGCTCGTGACCGAGATCGACGAGGCGATCGAGCGTTCCGTCGTCAATCCGCGACCGGCGCGTCACGAACAGGTGTTCGGTCGACTCGTGGTGGGCGAACGACAGCGCCGGGTGCAAGAAGTGCTTCCGGCTCGTCAGTTCCATCCGTCCGTAGAGCTCGAAGCGCTCGCCCCGGATCGACCGGTCCTTCTCGAGGTCGTAATTGTACAGCAACCGTCTGCTCACTCCGTGGAGGTACTCGTCGTCCCACTCGGGGAACTCCTCGGTCGCGTCCTCGCTCTCCGCGCCGGTCCCGGGTTCCCGCTCGGACTCGCGGCTGTCGCCCGGCGACCGTGAAACGTCACTCATGTGTTCACACATGCCAGTGACCCCGTATATACTCACCGCCGGGCGGTCGGTCGGACGCGGACGGCCCATCCGGCCCGGCCCGCCGTCGGGCGCCGCCGGTCCGAACGTTCATAGGACTGCCGCCCGTTGGCACGTGTATATATGGCCAAGCGCACGGAGTCATGCGGCCGGTGCAGCGTCACGACCGTCCTCGACGCCACCGAGGCCGTCGACGGCGACGACGAGCACGGCGGCGGTCGCAACCCCTTCGACGGACCCCGGATCGAGGTTCCCGAGGACGACCTCCGGCGGGCGTCGTTCGTCGCCGTCTGGCTCGGCCGCCTAAAGGCCCGACTCGACGCGGCGGCCCACCGGCTCACGTACGGTCGGTAACTCCCGCGGATCGACCGCCGACGACGCGCCGCGGGCGTCCTATTTGCTCCCTCCGACGACCCGTCCGCCCGTCCGCCGTCCGGCGACTCCGCGCCGGACCCGGCACCTCCGGCGAAGAGGTTTATAACCCTCCGTGCCATAGCCCCGCGCCAATCGGATGGAAGAGAGCATCTCCGGATTCAAGATCCGCGGCGACTGGGGCGACGTCGTCGAACACGGCGAGCGGATCACCTCCGCGCTGCGGGAGGCGGACGTCCACGACCCGGACGCCGACTACGGCGCCCGGTTCGTCAGGGCCTTCGAGGAGTGGGACGAGTGGCGCCCGAAGTCCCACGAGCGTCTCGACAGCGACGTCAGCGAGAAGACCGCAGAGCAGGCCCACCTCGAGGAGGGCAAAGGCGAGAAAGCCGGCAAGGCGCCCGACGAGGACATCAAGACCGCCGGCGAGAAGCTCTCGGAGTCCTACGCCGCCCTCGAGGACGACGACGCCGACGAGGCCGTCGGCAACTGGAAGGAATCGGTGGGTTACGTCGCGCGGGCGGCCGACTCGGCGAGCCGGAAGGCGATCCGCCGGGTCGAGGACACCGTCTACCAGCGCGTGATGACCCAGCTCGCCCCGTACTACTTCGACAACGAACTCGTCAGCGCCAACATCCAGCAGGCCGGAGGCCGAAACGGCGACGAGGAGTTCGTCTTCGAGGTGAACGTCAACGACGACGTCCTCAAGGACGACGTCTCCGACACCCTCGCCGAGTTCGAGGACGAGGTCGACCGCTGGCACGTCGAGACCGAGAAGGACGTCGAAGCGGCCGAGGCCATCGAGGGCGCCGAGGCGCCCCCGGAGCCCGAGGACAACTCGAAGTTCACGACGAACTGAGGCGTCGTCGCGGCCGACTCGCCGGAGAACGTCGTCGCGGGTCGGCACGCACTTGTAGGGGCCCCAAGTAAGCCCGGGTAGATGGTCGACCTCGCGACGCTGGGGACCTTCGCGATCGCGTCAGTGGCCAGCCTCTTCATGGCGTGGTCGATCGGCGCCGGCTCGAGCGGCTCGACGCCGTTCGCGCCCGCCGTCGGCGCCAACGCGATCTCCGTGATGCGGGCCGGCTTCCTCGTCGGCATCTGCTGCCTGCTGGGGGCGATCTTCCAGGGAGCGAACGTCTCCGAGGCGGTCGGCGGCGAGCTGATCGAGGGCGTCACCCTCTCGGCCGAGGCGGCGACGATCGGACTGACCGTCGCGGCGGCGCTCGTCGCGATCGGCATCTTCAGCGGCTACCCGATCGCGACGGCGTTCACCGTCACCGGCGCCGTGATCGGCGTGGGCTTCGCGATGGGCGGCGACCCGGCGTGGTGGAAGTACCGGGAGATCGCCGCGCTGTGGACGCTCACGCCGTTCGTCGGCGGCGCCATCGCCTACTACACCGCCCGCGCGCTCCGTGAGGAGCCGATACCCGAGCACCACGTCGTGTTGGTCCTCGCGGGAATCGTCGGCGCCCTCATCGCGAACATCGAGTTCGCGGTCCTGGGTCCGTCCGGCGGCGGCGCCTCGATCGCCGTCGAACTGGCGGGGGCGCTTCCGGTGTCGACGCTCGTCGGGGCGGGTCTCGTCACCGCGGCGCTGGCGCTCCTTTCGGCGGGTGCGCTCGGCTGGGACATGCGCAGCGGGACCACGGTCGCCGAGCGCCACTTCCTGCTCGTGATGGGCGCGCTCGTGGCGTTCTCCGCCGGCGGCAGCCAGGTCGGCCTCGCCGTCGGGCCGCTGGTGCCGCTGTCCGGCGACGTGGGCCTCACGATCACGGCGTTGCTCGTCGGCGGCGGGGTCGGCCTCCTGGTCGGCGCCTGGACCGGCGCGCCGCGGATGATCAAGGCCATCTCTCAGGACTACTCCTCGCTCGGTCCGCGACGATCGATCGCCGCGCTCATCCCGTCGTTCGCCATCGCCCAGGTCGCCATCCTCTACGGCATCCCGGTGTCGTTCAACCAGATCGTCGTCAGCGCGATCGTCGGCAGCGGCTACGCCGCGGTCAGCGCCGGCGGCGGCGTCAGCCCGCGCAAGATCGGCTACACGTTTCTGGCCTGGGGGCTCTCGTTCGCGGGTGCCATCGTCATCAGCTTCGGGATCTACCGCGGCTACGCGATTGTTCTCGGGTGAGGCGACGGCGAGATCGGCCCGCCGCCCGTCGTCGTCGACGCCGCGGAGACCGGCCTCGACGCCGCGGAGACCGACCTCGGGCTCGCCGGGACCGACGCGGCCGGCGCGTCGGATCGAACGTCCTAATGCGCTCCGCTGGCGAGTCTCTGGTATGACCGAGGCCGGATCCGTCCAGTGGCGCCGCGACGCCGACACCTCCGCGACGATCCGCTCGCTGTGGGCCGTCGGCGTCGGCACGCTCCTCGCGGCCATCTCGCTGGTCGTCTTCGGACGGCTGTTCTTCATCACCGGCGAGACCGCCGGCCAACCGCTCGTCGTCGCCGGACTGGTCGCGCTCGCGGTGACGATCCTGGCGTTCGCGATCGCCGGCCGGACCGAGCAGCGACTGGCGTCGATCGCCCGCTACGTCCCCGGGTTCGACTACGAGCCCGGCGGCGGCGACGGACTCCGCCGGGCGCTCGACGCCGCGGTCGGGGCCGTCGTCATGGCCGCCGTCATCGTCACCTTCGACCTCCTGGTGGGCGGCAACGTCGGCGAGCTGCTCGCCGCGCTCACGATCCCGCTCGCGCTCGTCGTGTTGGTGGCCGCCGTCTTCCTGCGATCGACGGGCGCGCTCGACCGCGAGGAGGGCGTCCTCTACCTCTACGACCCCGAGGACGCGATCGACCTCGACGACCTCGCGGCGGTCGCGCCGCGCTACGTCGGCGACACCGCGATCGTCAAACTGCGCTACCGCCAGCCCGACGGCGTCTACGTGCCCGGGCCGCGCCGACTGGTGGTGCCGGCCGCCGTGGCGCGGGAGCTGGAGGCGACGGTGGGGACGCGGTAGCTCCGCGGGCGCCGTTCGAACCGTCCGGGTCCGCGCGGGGGATCGGTCACTCTCCGTCGGCCTCGACTTCGGCACCCTCCGCTCCCTCCTCGTCGACCTCGGGCTCGGGTCTGGTCAGCCGGGCCTTCATGATCCGCGTGTTCTCGACCTCTTCGACCTCGATGCGGACGCCGTCGAAGGTGATCTCCTCGCCCTCCTCGACGAGCCGGCCCGCGCGGTTGAAGATGAAACCGGCGATCGTCTCGAACTCCTCGCCCTCGGGGAGTTCGATCTCGAGCGCCTCGTTGACGTCCTCGATGTTGACCTCGCCGCGGACGACGACCGTCCGGTCGTCGACCTCCTCGATGGGCTCTTCCTCGCCGCTCTTCAAGATCTCGCCGACGATCTCCTCGATCATGTCTTCGACGGTGACCAGCCCCTCGGTGGTGCCGAACTCGTCGATAACGATCGCCATGTGTAGCCGGTTTTCGCGCATCTCGGTGAGCAGTTCGTCGACGTTTTTCGACTCGGGGACGTGCAGGGTGGGTTCGATGAGATCCTCCAGCTCGAGGTCCTCCCGGTCGTTCTCGCCGTAGTTGAGGTCGCGAACCAGGTCGCGGATGTGGACGACCCCCAGGATGTTGTCCAGACTCCCCTCGTAGACGGGGAGCCGGGCATGCCCGCTCTGGATGCTGGTCTCGATCGCCTCGTCGACGCCGGCGTCTTTGGGGACCGCCGTCACGTCCAGACGCGGCGTCATCACCTCCTTGACGATGGTGTTGTTGAAGCGGAAGATGCGGGTGAGCATCTCGTGTTCTTCTTCCTCCAGGACGCCCTCGCGCTCGCCCGACTCGATCATCTCCTGGATCTCGTCGCGGGTGACGTACGGCGTCTCGATCGCCCCCGTCGAGCCCGTCACCTTGTTCACCTGGCGGGTGAGGTAGTCGAACAGGACGACGAGGGGTAACAGGAGGTACTCCGTGGCCTTCAGGGGTTTCGCGATCCGGATCGCCCAGGACTCGGTGTTCTCGACCGCGTAGGACTTGGGCGCGCTCTCGCCGAACAGCAGGACGATCGCCGTGATGCCGAACGTCGCGATCAGGACCCCGAGCAGGCCGCCGAAGTGGAGCGACAGCACGGCCGTCGCGATCGAGGACATGGCGATGTTGACGATGTTGTTCCCGACGAGGATCGTCACCAGCAGCCGGTGGGGATCGTCCTTCAGCGCCTTTACCCGGTCGGCGCCGGCGACGTCCTCCTCGACCATCCCCTCGACGCGGTGTTTCGGGAGCGCGAACATCGCGATCTCCGAGGAGGAGAAAAAGCCCGACAGGAGGATGAGCACGGCGACGGCGAGGGCGCCCAGTATCGTCACCGTCGACTGATCGACCTCGAACCCCACGAGCGGGAGCTCGTACGTCGCCAGCGCGACCTCGATCAGCGGAGACACGACCATTGACTGCCTGACGTTTGCACTCGGGGCGATTAACGCTTGCCACTTCTCGGCGATCCCGGGGGGTGACGACAACCGTTTTCCGACCGTTTCCCCAACGGACGGGCATGACCGAGACCGCCGACGGCGAGGCGCCGATCACGTTCTACCGGCTTCAGGGCTGCCCGTACTGCGAACGGGTCACCCGAGTGCTCGAGGCGTACGACCGCTCGTACCGCTCGCGGTTCGTCGAACCGCTGCACTCCCGGCGAAACGTCGTCAAACGCGTCGCCGGCGTCCGCACCGTCCCCGTCATCGTCGACGAGAACACGGGCGTCACGATGGCCGAGAGCGCGAACATCGTCTCGTACCTCGAGGCGACCTACGGCGAGGACGGAGCCGACGGGGAACCGGCCGCGACCGATGTCGCCGGGCCCGGCAACGAGGCCGAGGCGGACGGAGGTGCGCGCTGAATGCCCGACTTCGACGTCGTCGACCTCGGCCCGACGGACCACGTCGCCGAGGGGGAGACGGCCCCCGACTTCACCCGACCGCTGGTCACCGACGAGTTCTGGGAGGACCGCACCCTCGCCGACCTCGCCGCCGACGGCCCCGTCGTGCTCGTCTTCACGACGATGGTCGGCGCGTTCGTCGCGGAGTACGTCCTGACCGAGCTGCGCGATCGCGGAATCGGGGCCGAGGCGGTCGGTGGCGAGGCCGACGCGTCCCCGGACCCGACCGTCCTCGCGGTCTCCATCTCCAGCCCCTACGAGATCTCCCGGTTCCTCGACGAGAAGGAGATTCCCTACGGCGTCTTCAGCGATCCGGCGAACGACGTCGCCGAGACCTACGGCGTCGTCCACGACCTCGACGGGATGGCGGGGATCGCCGAACCGCGACCGGCGATCTTCGTCCTCGACGAGGATCGAACCGTCGAGAGCGCCTGGGTTGGGACGGAGTGGCCCGAGTTCCCGGATTACGACGAGCTCGAGGCCGCGCTCGCGAACCGCTAGTCGGTCGCGGGAACGCCACCTTTTTCGCTCCGATCGCCCGATCCACGTCCATGGGAACGATCCGGGACGCCGCGGACGCGATCGCCGACGGCGAGCTCGTCGTCTACCCGACCGAGACCGTCTACGGACTCGCCGCGGACGCCCTCGACCCGGCGGCCGTCGAACGCGTCTTCGAGGTGAAAGACCGGGACCGGTCGAACCCCGTCTCGCTGGCCGTCCCGTCCGTACCGACCGCCTTGGAGCACGTGCGCGCGACCGACCGCGAACGGCGGTTCATGGCCGCGTTCCTCCCCGGCCCCGTCACCGTCCTCTGTCGGCGCCGCGAGTCGGTTCCGGACGAACTCACCGCGGGCCGCGAACGCGTCGGGGTGCGCGTTCCGGACCACGACCTCGCGCTCCGGCTGTGCGAGCGCGCCGGGCGACCGATCACCGCGACCAGCGCGAACGTCAGCGGGCGGCCGAGCGTCCGCCACGCCGACGACGTGGACCCGGCGGTGCGCGAGGCGGCCGCGGTCGTCCTCGACGGCGGCGAAACTGCCGGCACCGAGAGTACCGTCGTCGACGTCTCCTCGGGGACGGTCCACCGCCGCGGCGCCCGCGCCGACGAGATCGAACGCTGGCTCGCGGCGAACTGAGGAGATCGAACGCTGGCTCGCGGCGAACTGAGGAGATCGAACGCTGGCTCGCGGCGAACCGAGGCGACCGCGCCCGCCGGGCGTCGACCCCACCGATCGGCGGCTATCCCCGTCCGAGTAGCGAGCGCAGCGTCCGCGTTCGGACGCCGCACTTCGGGGCGTACTCGCAGGCGTCGCACTTCGAGCGATCGCTCGTCCGCGGCGGCGGCCCGTCGATCTCGCGGACCGTCCGAAGCGTCCGGCGGTAGCGGGCCTTCCGACGCGTCGTCAGTTCGACCCGGCGAACGACGCCGTGGGCCGGGTACTCCACGTACGCGTGGTCGACGGACGTCGCTCGCTCCCGGGCCAGCGCCTTCGCCGCGGCGACGGCGTGGATCGACTGGGGCTCCCAGACGCCGCGCTCTGGCGGACGGCCGGTCGACACGATCGACGGCGCCGGCGGATCGGCGAGCACCTTGTGGATCACGCCTCGACACTCGCGGCCGGTCGCCAGCACGTCGCGGCCGTCCGGCTCGCAGAGCTCGTTCCAGCGCGAAACTGTTCTCCGCACGCGCGCGAGCCGCGCCTGGTAGACGGCCGGGTCGACCTCGATCGGCGCCTCGGCGAGCGTCAGGTGATCGGCCGCGAGCGACGCCTCGTACCGGAACGCGAGCTCGCGGACGCGCTCGATCCCCGTCGGCGGCTCCCGATCGCCGCTCGTCCGGTCGTAGTAACACTGGCGCGGACAGTACGCGGCCGAACGCAACTCGGCGAAGGTGATCAGGGACACGGACCCGCCTGGCCGCCCCCTGGTAGAAAAACCTTCAGAACGAGACGTCGGTCTCCATCCCCTCGGTCGCGTCCTCGAGGCCGTCCTCGCGGACGTCGGTCGTCATCCGTCCGGCGATGTCGGCGTCCGCCAGGATGCTGTCGAACTCGTCTCGGTAGCGGTCGTTGGCCGCCCGCGACTCCGCCGTCGCCGCGGCGACCTCCCGGTAGCGTCGGATCTCGTCCGCGGAGACGCCGTACTCCTCGGCGAGCGCGGCGTCGTCGGCCTCCGGTTCCCGGATCGCCGCGAGGTCGACGCCGTCGGCGTCGTCGTCGCGGACGAGGTGCACCGATAGTCGGGCCGAGAACACTTCGTCGGCGTCGGCGCCGAGTTCGTCGGCGATCTCGTCGTCGGACTCGCCGTCGTAGAACAGCGTCGCGAGCTCGATCAGCTCGTCGGTCGCGAACGGCGTGTCGAACCCGTAGCGCTCGCGCATCTGTTCGATGACGCTCTCCAGGCGCTCCTCGACCGTCCGCTCGTCCTGCTCCAGCGAGCCCCGTCCTTCCTCCTGGGACTCCGTGACCGTCTCCTCGTCGGTCACGTTGGTGAAAATCTCCCGCAATTCCTCGGTTTTCTCGTTCATGGGTGGCTACTCGCGACATGCGGCTATTTAAGCCTGTTGCCAGATACCGTCGGCTGAACCGTCACCTGCGGCGCCACGATTCCCGCCCCGCGGCCGGCCGACCTCGCCGTCCGCGCGATCGCTCGTTCGTCGACGATTGTTGACAGCAGTCGCCCGCGACGAGTCGTGGAGCGTATCGGCGCCGTACTCGCCCGCGTCGAATCCGAGGAGGTGTCGGCGACGGAGACGGTCGGTCGCTCTAGTACCACCGCAGTTCACGACGATTTATGAGTGATGGGGACCGTAGGGAGTTGCAATGGCGCAAGCGGGCAACGTCGAACTGATCGACGCCTTCGAGCAGTTCTTCCGAAACTACTACGACGCCGAGATCAAGGAGCTCGCACGGCGCTACCCGGCGGAACAGCGCTCGCTGCACGTCGACTTCGACGATCTCTACCGGTACGACCCGGACCTGGCCGACGACTTCCTCGCCCAGCCCGAACAGCTCCGGGAGTACGCCGAGGAGGCGTTACGACTGTACGACCTCCCGATCGACGTCTCGCTCGGGCGCGCGCACGTCCGCGTTCGAAACCTCCCCGCCACCGAGTCGCCGGAGATCCGCGAGATCCGCTCGCGACACATGAACTCGCTCGTGGAGGTCCACGGGATCGTCCGCAAGGCCACCGACGTTCGGCCCAAGATCGAGGAAGCGGCCTTCGAGTGCCAGCTCTGTGGCACCCTCTCACGCGTGCCGCAGTCGACCGGTGACTTCCAGGAGCCCCACGAGTGCCAGGGCTGTGAACGCCAGGGTCCGTTCCGCGTCAACTTCGACCAGTCCGAGTTCGTCGACTCCCAGAAGCTCCGCATCCAGGAGAGCCCGGAGGGCCTCCGCGGCGGCGAGACGCCCCAGTCGCTCGACGTCAACATCGAGGACGACATCACCGGCGAGGTGACCCCGGGCGACCACGTCTCGGCCACGGGCGTCCTCCGGCTCGAACAGCAGGGCAACCAGCAGGATCCCTCGCCCGTCTTCGACTTCTACATGGAGGGGATGTCCGTCGAGGTCGACGAGGAGCAGTTCGAGGACATGGACATCACCGACGAGGACAAGCGGGAGATCGTCCGCCTCTCGGACTCGGAGGACATCTACGAGCGGATGGTCGACTCCATCGCGCCCTCCATCTACGGCTACGAGCAGGAGAAGCTCGCGATGATGCTCCAGCTGTTCTCCGGAGTCACCAAGCACCTCCCCGACGGCTCGCGGATCAGGGGCGATCTGCACATGCTGCTGATCGGTGACCCGGGTACTGGTAAGTCGCAAATGCTGTCGTACATCCAAAACATCGCCCCGCGCTCGGTGTACACCTCCGGCAAAGGTTCCTCGTCGGCAGGACTTACCGCCGCTGCGGTCCGCGACGACTTCGGTGACGGCGACCAGTGGTCGCTCGAGGCGGGCGCGCTCGTGCTCGCCGACCGGGGGATCGCCGCGGTCGACGAACTCGATAAAATGAGACCGGAGGATCGAAGTGCTATGCATGAGGCACTCGAACAGCAGAAAATCTCAGTTTCTAAAGCAGGAATCAACGCCACCCTGAAGTCCCGCTGTTCGCTGCTGGGCGCCGCGAACCCCAAGTACGGGCGGTTCGACCAGTACGAGCCGATCGGCGAGCAGATCGAGCTCGAGCCGGCGCTCATCTCGCGGTTCGACCTCATCTTCACGGTCACGGACCAGCCCGACGTCGAGAAGGACCGCAACCTCGCCGAGCACATCCTCCGGACCAACTACGCGGGCGAGCTGACGACCCGGCGCGAGGAGCTGAACTCGCTGGACGTCAGCGTCGAGGAGATCGAGGAGATGACCGGCTCGGTCGACCCGGCGATCGACGCCGACCTCCTCCGCAAGTACGTCGCGTACGCCAAGCAGAACTGCCACCCGCGGATGACGGTGGAGGCCCGCGAGGCGATCCGGGACTTCTACGTCGACCTCCGGTCGAAAGGCGTCGACGAGGACGCCCCGGTGCCGGTCACGGCTCGCCAGCTCGAGGCGCTCGTCCGGCTCGCGGAGGCGAGCGCTCGGATCCGGCTCTCGGACACGGTCGAGCCCGAGGACGCCGAACGGATCATCGAGATCACCAGGGCCTGTCTGCAAGACATCGGCGTCGACCCCGAGACGGGCGAGTTCGACGCCGACATCGTCGAGGCCGGCACCTCGAAGTCCCAGCGAGACCGGATCAAGAACATCAAGATGCTGATCGCGGACGTCGAGGAGGAGTACGACGACGGCGCGCCGATCGACGTTGTCCTCGAACGAGCCGGCGAGATCGGCATGGACGAGTCGAAGGCCGAACACGAGATCGACAAGCTCAAACAGAAAGGCGAGGTTTACGAGCCGAAGACCGACCACCTGCGGACGACGTGAGGAGGGCGGATCGGCCGTCCGCTTCCCCTGTCAGCGACCTCGCTCTCGGTCCCACGCCGCCTCGCCGGTCGTATCGGGTTCAGCGTCGGAGACCCGACTTTCCGGGATCGGTGTCGAGCAATCGATCGACGCGACGCTTCGATTCGGCCTCGCCGATCTCGCCACGGACGTACCGCTCTCGCGGCGTTTCGAGCGCGTCGACGGTGTCGGCGTCCGCGCTGGTCCCGGCGTCGCGGGACGGTCCGCTCGGCGTCGTCTCCGTGGCTCGCCCCATCGCTTCCACCTCCTCGAGCTAGGCCTCGGTTCCGAGCGCGCCCGCGGGTATCGCGACGGCCAGAACGAGCAGCCGGCCGACGACGACGAGCGCGACGCCAAGCTGCCAGTTCGCGCCGACGACCGAGAGGATGGCGCGCGGGAGCGTCGCGACGGCCACCGCGGCCACCTCGGCGTCAGCGTTCCTCTAGCTCCTCCAGGCGGTGGACCGATTTTCGAATGGTCACCGGCGAGACGTCGGCGACCTCGCCGGCCTCGACTTGCGTGACCGCGCAGTCGCGCTCTCGCGCCGCGGCGTAGAGACACGCCGCCGCGACGCCGCTCGGATTTCGGCCGGCGATTGCGTCGACCTCCTCCAGCCGCTCGACGTACTCGTCGGCGAGGCGCTCCACGTCGGTGCCGAGGTCGAGCTCCGAGGCGAATCGGGGGAGGTACTCGGTCGGGTGAATCGGTCCGACCGGCAGGCCGAGCTCGCGGTTGAGCGCGCGGTAGGCCGCCTTGAACTCGGCTTCGGTCGCGACGGCCTGGGCGACGACCTCGTCGACGGTGCGAGCGACCGAGCGCGTTCGGCCGACGGCGTACACCGCCGCGGCCGAGAACCCCTCGATCGACCGTCCCCGGAGGAGGTCCTCGTCCTGGGCCGACTTGAAGAGCTGACAGGCCTGTTCGCGGGCGTCGACCGGCAGCGCGAGATCGTCGATCAGCCGTCGGATCTCCGAGAATCCAGTGACGAGGTTGCTGTCGGCTTTCGTCGCGATCTGGGCCCGGCTGTGCTCCCGTCGCATGCGCGCCAGTCGGCGACGCTTGCGGCCGGTGATGCGACCCGTCGCCTCGTACCCGATCTCGGTCGAGAGGCCGCGATCGTGACGCGATCTGGTCAGGGGCGCCCCGGTGCGTCGGCGGTCCGTGTCGTCGTCGGCGAACGAGCGCCACTCCGGTCCCCGATCGATCGCATCCTCGGCGACGACCAGGCCGCACTCTTCACAGCACGTTTCCGTCTTCACGTTCCGGAGCCGTCCGGCGCACTCCGGACAGCTCCTGCCCGCGTCCGTGTCGTCCATGGTAATAGCTGGTAGCTCCCAATCACTTTTAAACATTTTGGACGAGTTACATGACGGCACCGCGATCGACCGGGTCCGTGCGGAGCGGCCCCTGCGGCCACCACCCGAACGGCTAAGCCCCGGAGCGTGCGTGTCTCGGTATGACCATCGACGTCGTCGACCTCGACCACGTCGCGATCCGCGTGCACGACCTCGACCGAGCCCTCGAGTTCTACCGCGATCTCCTCGGGATGTCCGTCCGCGACCGGGGGCGCTTCGATGCCGGCGAAGTTCCGTACGTCGCCGTCGTCGCCGGCGGTCGTCACGTCCACCTCGTTCCGACGGACGAGGAGATCGACGTCGGCGGCGAGCATCTCTGTTTACTGGTGCGCTCGGGCGAGACGGACTCTCGCGAGGAACTCGACGCCCTCCTCGATTCGCTGCGCGAGGAGGGCATCGAGGCCGAGTCGGGCGAACCCTACGAGCGCTACGGCGCCTACGGCCGCGCGTGGGCGGCGTACGTCCGCGATCCCGACGGGCGGCGCGTCGAGTTGAAGATCCACTAGCGGTGAGCGGGGCGGCTCGTGACCGCGTCGCCGTCACGTCCGGACGAAGCGGCCCGCAGGTCGGGTCGCACCCACTCCAGGTAGTAGCGGTGGGCTGCGAGCCAACGGCCGAGATTTCCGTTTCGACCGATCGTCCCCGACCGAGTGAGTCGACCGGACCGCCCGACCCGGTGGAGGGACAGTTCCGACGGGCCGTCCGGGTCGGCGGCCTCGTACAGGACGACCTCGCGGCCCCGCCGGCGGAAACCGACGACTTTCGTTCCCTGCGCGTGGGCTCTCGCCAGCCGCTGGGCGATCCGCTCCGCGTCGCCGTCGTGACCGGCGCGTTCGAGGTACTCGCGGATTCGCGTTCGCAGCGTCTCGGCGTCGACCGTCGTCGGCTGGGACACGACTCGTTCTTCGTCGAGTTCCCGGATAAACGCCCCTCGACCGTTTCGGAAGTTTCCGATATCGCGTTCGGCTTTCGGACTTCGACGAAAGATTCCGATATTCCGGGCCTGTTCTCGAAACGCCGCGGCGGGCCCGTCGTGTGCGGCCACCGTCCCCGCTGGTGCGGCGCCGGGTTAGCGTCCCGGCCCCGTCGCTCGATTCCACTTTCACTCCGGTTGGCGTACCGGTTTATCCGTCCGGGTGGAACGCGGATCCATGAGCGTCAATCTTCACCGCGTCCTCGACGGCCTTGACGGCGAGTACGCCGGAGCGAACGGGATGGTCGACGTCGACGCGGCCGCGGACGTCGAACCCGGCGAGGCGATCACGCTGCGACTCGAGACCGACGGGCCGGGAGCGGCGCCGCGGGCCATCGCGGTCGAACTCTCGCCGTCGGAGGCGCGCTTGCTCGGCGGCCGACTGCTGGACGCGACGGAGTGATCGTCTCCGATGAACGCAGTGGCGCCGCCCTCGGAGATCACCGAGGCGGGCACCTACTGGCTGCGCAGCCGCGACGTCAGCGACAGCCAGCCGATCGGCGACGACGACTACTTCGACCGGCACGACGTCGTCCGCCCCGCGGACGTGACGACCGACGACCTTCCCCCGGCCGACTCCGAGGCGGTCCGGGAACTCGACCGGGCGGCCATCGAGCGCAAAAAGTTCATCGGCAAGTGGCAGGTGACCGGCACCGCGGCGGAGATCGACGCGCTCTGGCCCGACGTCGTCGACGACGCGGCCGAGGGAATTCTGTGGGCGGCGAAGGCGATGACCGCGTTCGGCCGCGAGGAACTCCCCTACGACGAGTACCAGATCGCCGTCTACACGCCGAACTACCTCGACGGCGACGACGTCGACCGCGTTCGCGAGCGGCTGCGCGAGGCCCACGACGTCACCCGCGAGCTGTACTACAAGCCGGACCTGTACACGGCCGAGGGGATGGGGCCGGACAACTACGAGGAGTGGGGTCTCGCGATGCCGGCGCGCTATCGGGGCTGATCGAACCGACCTCCACCTCGCAACTCCGGCGACGAATCGGTGCCGACGCGACTACCCCGTATACTCGCTGCCGACGACCTCGCGGATCCGCTCGGCGGTCACCTGTCCCACGCCCTCGGCCGCCTGTAGCTCCTCTTCCGTCGCGACCATCACGGCTTCCACGGAACCGAACTCGGCCAGCAGCGAGCGCGCGGTGACCGGTCCGATCTCGGCGATCGAGGCGACGACGTACTCCTGTTGCTCGCCGAGGGTCTTCGACCCCTTCTCGCCGTGAACCGAGACCTCGCGGCTCGCCGTCTCCTGCTCGCGCCCGGCCAACACCGCCAGCAGCTCGGTCGTGTCGTCCTCGCTCTCGGTCCGCAGGACGCTCGCGCCGAAGTCGACGGCCAAACTCGAGAGCGCGCCCCGTATCGCGTTCGGGTGGACGTCTCGCTGCTCGTAGAGCCCCTCGCCCTCGACCACGACGACCGGTCGGGAGTAGTGGCGGGCCATCGTGCCCACCTGCTCGAAAACCGATCGGTCCCCGCCGACCAGCGAGTCGACGAAGTCCGCGGTGGACTTGCGCTCGACGACGACGCGATCCGAGCAGACGTAGTCGCCGACGTCGAGCGTCTCGAGGCGGACCTCGATCTCCTCCCGCCGAGAGAGCTCTCGAGCGATCGTGGCGTCCATCTCCCGCTGATCCGCCACGATCTCGATCGACTCTCCCTCGCCGCTCGGGACGGGGTTGTCGTCGGGACCTGCCGCGTCCGAATCACTCCCGTCTCCGTCGGCATCTCCAGTCGAAACGGAGGGGTTGGACTCGTCACCGTCGTCGACCGACGCCGCGAAATCCTCGAGCCCAGGCTGTTCCTTCCCCCTCCCGTTTCCGGTGGAACCGCCCCGCTCAGTTCCGCTGGTCCCGCCGCCCCGCCGGGCGCCCGACGTCCCCTCGAAGGCGTCGAGCGAGCGCTGGGAGTCGTGGAGCTCGGCCTCGAGGTCCTCGGCGACGCCCTTCAGCGCGCGCAGCTCGTCTTCCATCTCCTTCTCGCGCCGTCGAGAGATCCAGAAGTACGCCTCGTCGCGGGTGTCCTCGGCCAGCAGCACGACGACCCGCCCCTCCGACTGGCGACCGGTGCGGCCCTTGCGCTGGATCGAGCGGATCGCCGTCGGCACGGGCTCGTAGAAGAGGACGAGATCGACCTCCGGAACGTCGAGACCTTCCTCCGCGACGGAGGTCGAGACCAGCACTTCGAACTCGCCGGCGCGGAAGTCGTCGAGCACCTCCTGCTGTTGGTTTTGGGTCATCCCGTCGGAGCCCTCGCGGTCGCCCTGGCCGACGAACCGGCGGGCGTCGAAGCTCCCGGAGAGAAACTCCGTGAGCGCCTCCGCGGTGTCGCGGGACTCGGTGAAGACGATCACCCGCTCGCCGCCCTCGAGGCCGAGCGTCTCGGCGAGCAGCATCCGCGTCTTGCGGTACTTCGGGTGGAGCTCGTCGAAGTTCTCGGCGCGGCGCATCGCCTCGCGGACGCGGGGGTCCGAGACGAGTCGCTGGCTGGCCTTCGACGCCCCCGACGTGCGCGCCTGGTTGCGCTGGCGCTCGAAGTACCGGCGCAGGGCCTCGACGCTCTGGGTTTCGACCAGCGTCACGGCCTGGCGCAGCTTCATCACCTCCGCGTGCGCGGACATGCCCTTGTAACCCTCCGACTGGTCGTTGTTGATGAGCTTCTGCAGCTCGGCGCGCATGCGGTTGAGGTCCTTCTGGGACTGGTCGGGGCGAGTCGACTTCGCGACGCCGAGCTCTTTGAGGCGCTCGAGGCGGTCTTCGATGACCTCGTTGAGGGCGTCCCGGATCTCGAGGACTTCGTCGGGCAGGTCGATGCGCTCCCACTCGACCTCGGTCTCGTGGGTGAACTCGGCGACGTCGGCGTCCTCGCTCGTCATCACCTCGACCTCCCGGAGCCCGAGGTTCTCACAGACCTCGAGGATCGCCTCCTCGTCGCCGCCGGGCGAGGCGCTCATCCCCGTGACGAGGGGGTCTCGCGCGTCGGCGTGGTAACGCTCGGCGATGTAGTTGTAGGCGTAGTCGCCGGTCGCGCGGTGGCACTCGTCGAAGGTCAGGTGGGTGACGTCGGCGAGCGAGAGGCGACTCCCCACCAGGTCGTTCTCGATCACCTGCGGGGTCGCCATCACGACCGTCGCGGACTCCCAGAGCGCCGCGCGGTCGTCCGGGCTGACGTCGCCGGTAAAGACGACGATCTCCTCGTCCGGCACCTGCAGCGCCTCGCGGTAGAAGTCGGCGTGCTGGGAGACGAGCGGCTTCGTCGGCGCGAGCATGAGCGATTTGCCGCCGACCTCGTCGAGTCGGCGGGCGGTCACCAACAGGCTCACCGTCGTCTTCCCCAGTCCCGTGGGGAGACAGACGAGGGTGTGATCGGATGCGGCGGTGCCCGCCAGCTGCAGCTGGTAGAGCCGCCGCTCCAGGAAGTCGCGCTCGAGGAGGGGATGATCGATGGAGGGGACGTCCTCGTCCGTCGCTGCCATTGGACGGGATTTGCCGCGGGTTCGGTTAAGGGTTCGCTTGGCGCGGCGGAAGTGAAACCGGCGACGGCGCGCGGGTGCGGGCGGGGTCGGGCGGCGAGGCTATTTCCCTGCGCACCGTCGGGTCCGCATGGACGAGACCGAACGGGGATTCGGCGCTCACCGGCCCGACCTGGCGACGATCGTCGAGGCGGTCGCCGTCGTCCTCCTCGTCAACGCCGTCGGTGCGGCTCCCGGCGTCGCTTTCGCCCCCGATTCGGCTTGGTTCCGCGAGCTCGAGAAACCGGCGTTCTACCCGCCCGAGATCGCCTTCCCCGTCGTCTGGACCCTGCTGTTCACGCTGCTCGGGATCGCGCTGTGGCTGGTCTGGCGGGCCGACGCCGCTGGGCGCGGGCGCGCCCTCGGCCTGTTCGTGGCCCAGATGGCCGCGAACGTCGCCTGGACGCCCGCGTTCTTCGGGGCGGAGTCGATCGGGACGGGCCTCGCCGTAATCGTCCTCCTCTGGGTGCTGATCGTCGCGACGATCGCGGCGTTCCGGCGCGTCGACCGCCGAGCGGCCGCGTTGATGGTCCCGTACCTGCTGTGGGTGACGTTCGCGGCGCTGTTGAATTTCGAACTGTGGCGACTGAACGCCTAGCCCGTCACCGAACGGATGCGAACCGGTCGCACGCGTCGTCGCCCGCCCCGTCTCGGCGTGCGAGCGCGGCCGCCTCACGCCGGCACGAATTCGAGGGCCAGCCACGCCAGCGCCGCCGCGTAGATCGGAATCGTGAGGTTGTCGTCGAGCACGAAGTCGCCGTAGGTCACCTTCACGCCGTCGGCGACCGTCGCTCCCAGGGCGGCGGCCAGGATCGCTTCGGGCCGCTCGTAGAGGAACGGCAGCGCGAGGAGCGCGCTCGCGAGGAACATCGTCGCGAGGGCGGGCGGGCGCTTGACTCGTCGGAGCGAATCGTCGGAGAACGCCCCGCTGATCGGGTCCGCGAGCGCCAGCATCAGCATCGCCGGCAGCGCGACCGCGGGTTCGAACAGCAGAACGACGACGGTCATGCTGACCATGTACCAGCCGTAGCCCGCGAACTGATCCCGTTCGTACTCCCTGGTGAGCTTCTCGTAGATCCACCACTCGAGACCGACCCGGAGGCGGAGCACCTCGAGGCCGATCGCGCCGAGCGCGAGCGCGATCATCAGCATCTGGAACCGCGGCCAGGTGAGCCCCAGCTCCAGGAAGTCGGCCAGCAGATAGAGGGCGACGAGGCCGGCGCCGCTCGCGTGAACCACCCGTCGCTTCAGTTCGTCGGCCATCGACCGGTCGCTCGAAGCGGGACCCCTTCAGTACGTCGATCGCCGCCGCTCCGGCGGCGCGGCCGTCGGCCCGACGGGGCCCGCTGGCCGAGCGCCGCGGGCGCGTCGACCGGCGCCCATCGTTCCGCTCAGAAGGACATGAACAGGGCCATCATGAGGATACCGACCATCCAGACGAGGCCGATGCCGGCCGCCCCCAGCGCCACGAGCAGGTCCTCCGTGCGTTCGTCCATGTGGAATCGCCGGTGAGAACGGACGCGCCGCTCGCGGGTAAGGGTTCGCCCGCGTTTTGCGGGGTGCTGACGTCGGGTCGGGTTCGTCGGCGACGACGGTGCCGACGGGACGGTCCGCCCGGGGTTACTCCGCGAGCTCGTCGAACGAGACCTCGCCCGACCGAAGCGCGGCGAGCGTCTCCGGGAGGTCGGCGATCGGGAGTCGCTTCTGGGCGGTCGTATCCCGCTCGCGGACCGTGACCGCCTCGTCGTCCAGGCTCTCGTAGTCGACGGTGACGCAGAACGGCGTGCCGACCTCGTCCTGGCGGCGGTAGCGCCGGCCGATGTTGCCCGAGTCGTCGTAGGTGACCGACAGGCCCTCGGCCCGGAGCGTCGCCGCGATCTCGCGGGCTTCCTCCTCGAGCGCGTCGTCCGACTGGAGCGGAAAGACGCCGACGAAGGTGGGCGCGATCTCGGGATCGAGTTCGAGGTAGGTTCGGGGTTCGCCGTCGACCTCGTCCTCGCGGTAGGCGTGGTGGAGGACGGTGTAGACCAGCCGGTCGACGCCGAAGGAGGGCTCGATCACGTGGGGGACGATGTGTTCGCCCGCCTCGGTCTGCTCCTCGACGGCGAAGCCCGTCTTCTCGACGGGGATCTCGCGGCGCTCGCCGTCGACCTCGACGGTCACGCCGTCGCCGTCGAAGGCGCTGCGGTCGCGGGCCGCGAGCGCCTCGAGTTCCTCGACCACCCTCCCCGCGTCGCCGCCGAACTCGGGGCCCAGGTAGCTCATGTCGGGGTCGACGACCGCCCGCTCGACGGTCTTCGGCTCGTCGTACTGCGTGAAGATCGTGAACCGCTCGTCGGAGTGGGCGTCGTGCTTCGAGAGGTCGTAGTCGCCCCGGTGGGCGAAGCCGGTGAGCTCGATCCAGTTCCCGTCGATCTCGCTCTCTGCGTCCCAGCAATCGCTGGCGTAGTGGGATCGCTCGCCCGCGAGGTGCTGGCGGAAGCGAAGGCGGTCCATGTCGACGCCGATCGACTCGTACCACTCCGCGGCGACGCCGAGGAAGTAGCCGATCCAGGGGTCGGCGATCGTTCCTGCCGCGATCGCCTCGCCGACGGTGGTCTCGTAGGCTCGGCCGTCCGCCGCATTCTGCTCGGCGGCCGGGTAGAGCGTCACCGGAACGTCCTCGACGTCGGTCAGGTCCGGTCCGTCGCCCTCGGGGTCGACGAACAGTTCGAGCTCGGCCTGGGTCAGCTCCCGGACGCGGATGATCGATCGGCGGGGGCTGATCTCGTTGCGGTAGGCCCGGCCGATCTGGGTGACGCCGAACGGCAGCGTGTTGCGGGCGTACTCCTTCAGCCGGGGGAACTCGACGAAGATGCCTTGGGCGGTCTCCGGGCGGAGGTAGCCGGGCTGGGCGTCGCCGGGGCCGATGTTGGTCGCGAACATGAGGTTGAAGTCCTCGACGTCCTGGCCCGCGAGGCCGGCGCCGCAGCTCGGACAGACGAGCTCGTACTCGGCGATGACCTCCTCGACCTCCGGGATCGGCAAGCCCTCGGCGTCCTCGTACTCGGTGTTGTCCTCGACGACGTGGTCGGCCCGATGACTCTCGCCGCACTCGGGACACTCGACGAGCATGTCGTCGAAGGTGTCGAGGTGGCCCGAGGCCTCGAAGACGGGTTCGGGCATGATCGTCGGCGCGTCGATCTCCATGTGTCCCTCACGGACGGCGAAGCGCTCGCGCCAGGCGTCCTCGACGTTGCCCTTCAGCGCCGCGCCCTGCGGGCCGAAGGTGTAGAAGCCGCCGACGCCGCCGTAGGCGCCCGACGACTGAAAGAAGTAGCCGCGGCGCTTGGCCAGTTCGACCAGCCGCTCGCTGGTGCGCGGTTCGTCGTCGGCGTCCGGGGCGTCGGTCTCACTCATAGCTCACTTTCGGGACGGTTGTCTCGCTCATGGCTCGCTTTCGGGGCGTCGGTTTCGCTCATAGCTCACTCGTAGAGCGCTCGCAGGATGTCCACGTCGCGGACGATGCCGACGAGGCGCTCGCCCGTGACGAGAGGGATCTGCTCGATGTCGTTGCTGATCATCGCCTGGGCGGCGTCTTCGACCGATCGGTTGCGGGTGACCGTCACCACGTCCGCGGTCATGAATTCGACCACGGGGCCGGCCGGCAGCTCGATGTCCCGGGTCGGGAGCGTCCGGCTGCCGACGCCCTTGATCCCCTCCCAGGACCACTCGGCGTCCTGGTCGGGGAAGTTGTTCCCGGTCGCCTCCTCGCCCTCGACGATGCGGGCGACGTCGAGGACGTCGACCTCGGTCAGGATGCCCGCCATCTCGCCCGCGTCGTCGAGGACGACGGTGTAGGGGACCTTCGCGTACGAGAGCTCGGCCTCGGCCACCACCAGCGGCGCGCCCTCGTAGGTCGTGTTGACGTTCTCGGTGGCGTACTCGCCGACGGCGGCGTCGACGGGCGCCTCGCCGCTCGCGATCGCGTGAACGACGTCCGTCACGGTGACGATTCCCTCGAACGCTCCGTCCACGACCGGCACTCGCCGCGCCCCTTTCTCGACCATCAGTCGGGCGACGTCGTCGACCGGCGTGTCGGCGGTCGTCGTCGGCACCTCCTCGTCCATCAGCATCACCAGCTGGTCCTCGTCGGGCTGGTCGATCAGCGACTGTCGGGAGATCAGGCCGCGGTACTCCGGACCGCCGTCTCCGTCGGTGACGACCGGGACGGAGGAGAACGACCGCTCCTGAATGTACTCCAGCACGTCCTCGCGGGTGCCGGGGAGGGCCACCGTCACCACCTCCTCGCGGGCAGTCATCGCGTCGGCTACCTTCATGTCCCGCCCGTACGGCTAAAATGCGTATAAAGCCAGTGCTTCGGGAGTCGGGGGCGATCGACGCCCGACCGCGTCGACCGTCCGTCCGACGGACCGGTCAGATCCGACGAGTTTATACGTTGCTGGGTGTGACCCAATACCATGGTGGTGGACCCCTTGGAACGCGCGGACTCGACCGACGACACCGTCGTCGCCTCGATCGACCCTCACGACGCCGGCGACGAGTACGTCATCGCCGACATCTCGACCGACGACGCCTGGCTCGCCATGGAGGCCAACGCGGCGCCGGCACTCTCGGCCTGGCGCTGAACCGACTGCTCGCTCGGAACCTCGGCCCCCGGATCCGAGCGCGACGATCCCGTCGAACGCGTGTGCGACACCCGTACCGAACGGTGAGCGAAGCTTACCGTTCGCGATTCCGAGGTCCTCACTCGCTGCGCTCGCGGGTCACTCCGTTCCCCGTTCGCGTTTCCGAGGATCTCACTCCGTTCGATCCTCGCTCCGCTCGTTCGGACCTCGCACCCAACACTCAATGCACCACCCGAGGTAGTGTTCCCGAGATGGCTTCCGGACCGCGCCCGCGGGGGGCGGGCGGCGACGCCGACCCGTACGGAATGGACGAGTCCGGCAGGGGAACCTTCGGCCGCATAACGAGCGCGCTCGTCCCCCAGCGGCTCGCGCGCCGGGCGCTGTCGGTGTCGGTGGC
>SKPV01000271.1 GCA_007119345.1 Halovivax sp. | reverse complement strand
GGCCTCGTCGACAGCATCAACCCGCTGCTCACCCGAACGCTGTTCTGGTTCTTCGGCCACCCGGTCGTCTACTTCTGGCTGATGCCCGTCTACATGATGTGGTACGTCATGCTGCCGAAGGTCGCCGGCGGCAAGCTCTTTAGCGACCCGCTCGCGCGCGTCGTCTTCGTCCTCTTCCTGATCCTCTCGGTACCCACCGGGATCCACCACCAGTATCTGGATCCGGGGATCGCCGAGGGCTTCAAGTTCATCGCGATGACGAACACGATGTTCCTCCTGCTGCCGAGCCTGCTGACGGCGTTCACCGTCGTCGCCAGCATCGAACACGGCGCCAGACAGCGCGGCGGCGAGGGCCGACTCCGCTGGCTCGGGGCGCTCCCCTGGCGGGATCCCGTCTTCACGGGGATGGCGCTGGCCGGACTGATGTTCGCCGCCGCCGGCTTCTCGGGGATGGTCAACGCCGGCATGAACATCAACTACCTCGTCCACAACACGTTCTGGGTCGTCGGTCACTTCCACCTCACCGTCGGGACGGCCGTCGCGCTCACGTTCATGGCGGTCACCTACTGGTTCCTCCCGCAGGTGACCGGGAAGCCGCTGCGGGGCCGGTCGGTGGCGCTCGTGCAGACGGTGCTGTGGTTCGTCGGCATGGTCTTCATGTCGAACGCGATGCACCGCGGCGGGCTCCTCGGGATCCCGCGGCGGACCGCCGAGCCCCAGTACGCCTTCGAGTTCGAGGCGTCCGTCGGCACCGTCGCCGAACTCGACGCCCAGGTCGTCCTCGGCGGGACGCTGCTGACGATCTCGCTGGTGGCGTTCCTGGCGGTGGTCGTCATGACGGCCCTCGGCGATCGCGGGCCCGTCCCGAACAACGAGTACGCGGCCGCGCTCTCCGGGCCCGACCACGCGCCGGCGGTCCTCGACAACCTGAAGCTCTGGACGGTCGTGGCGGTGATCCTGGTGGTCTTCGCCTACGCGATGCCGCTGTGGAGCATCGTCGAGCGCGGCGGCCTCTTCGGCCCCGGCATCGAGGGGATCGACACGATCCTGCCCTGGATCGACCCGATCGCGACGGTCCTGGAGTCCGCGGTGAGCCCCTGACATGCGCGTCCACCCCGCCCTGCTGTTGGTCCTGCTCGCGCTGACGATCCCGCTGGTCGTCGAGCTCCGGACGATGGCCGTCTGGGTCGGGATCGAGCTCTCGATCGCCCAGACCGCCGCCGTCGGCGCCGTCCTGATCGGCGCATTGGTCGTCTGGGCGCTCTTCCCGGCGGCCGACGTGAGCCCCGAGGCCGGGAACGGATAGGCGGCGAAGTCCGGCCCCGAGGTCGGGGACGGATAGGCGGCGAAGTCCGGCCCCGAGGTCGGGGACGGATAGGCGGCGAAGTCCGGCCCCGAGGTCGGGGACGGATAGGCGGCGAAGTCCGGGTCTCGCACCCGGCCCGCTCAGTCCCGGCGATCGGGCCGGACGATCGTCACCGAGACCGGCGACCGCCGCGCCACCGTCTCGGCGACGCTCCCCAGCAGCACTCGGCCGATCCCCGACCGCCCCCGGCTGCCGACGACGACGTGGTCGGCCTCGAGGTCGTCGACGGCGCCGAGGATCGCTCGGGCCGGCGCGCCGTGGGCGAGCTCCGTCTCGATCGACCGGTCGCGCTCGGCCGCCAGCTTCTCACACTCCGCGAGGACCGTCTCCGCCTCCGCTTCGCGTCGCTCGAGGGCCTCGCGATTCCAGCCGGCCGAGCCGCCGGCCGCGTCTCCCTCGAACGGGTCGAGGACGTGGAGGGCGACGACCTCGGCGTCGTCGAACTCGATCACCGCGTACCGCAGCGCTCGCCGGGCGTGCTCGGAGCCGTCGACCGGAACGAGGACGCGTCGTGCCATTACCGGCGGTACGACCCGCGACTGGAAAAGTCTACGCCGCGGCTCCGGTTCGGGGACGGGTGCGGCGCGGTCGACGGCGCGCGTCGCGATCGGCGATGGTCGACGCGCGTAAAGATGGTGAATGCGTTGGCGGAAAAGAAAACTCCTCGGGAGTTCTGTTCAAGTTTTCCACTCCCCGGGAACTGGCATCGGTATATACGCCGAACCGGTTCCTCTGTTCAGATGTAAAGAGGTGGCCGAACATGTCAACTACAACCCGAAACCGACTCGAGAGCCGCTACGGCGGGATCACCCTGACCGGCACGCCCCACGCGCTGAGCGCGTGGACGGTCGTCGCCCTGCGGTTCGTCATGGGCGGCATGATGCTGTTCGCCGGCCTGGGGAAGTTCGCGTTCGTCAGCGGCGAGGCGTTCGACGCGAGCGGCTTCCTCGTCCACGGCGTCGACGCCGCGAGCCCCGTCAGCGGCCTCTACGCCGCGATGGCCGGTAACGCGGTCGTCCTCGAGACGATCAACGTGATCATCCCGGTCACCCAGGTGCTGATCGGCGTCGCGCTCATCGCCGGCGCATTCGTCCGCCTGGCCGCCCTCGGCGGCGCCATCCAGATGGTGGCGTTCTACCTCGGCGGCTGGGAGGGACAGTGGCTGGCGGCGTTCGACAACACGCTGATCTACGCCGTCGCCTTCGTGGCGCTCGGCGCCTTCGCGGCGGGCCGGATCGCCGGCCTGGACCGCTACATCGAGCGGATCGAGGTCGGCGGCGTCCCGCTGATCGAGCGGTACCCGAAGCTCCGGTACGTCCTGGGTTGAAACCCCGGGCGGATCGGTCACGAACCACTTCTTCTCGCAGCCTTCGTTTTTCTCGCGGCCGTCAGTCACTCGCGGGCCGCCCCCCGGTCGCTCCGCGGCCGGGCCGGCCGCGGAGCGACTACTCCTCCGGCCGGACGATCGTCACCGAGACGGGCGATCGCCTCGCGACGGTTTCGGCGACGCTCCCGAGCAGCACGCGACCGATCCCCGATCGACCGCGACTCCCGATGACGACCTGGTCGACGTCGAGGTCGTCGACGGCGCCGAGGATCGCTCGTTCGGGTCCGCCGTGGGCGAGCCTCGTCTCGACGTCGACCCCGAGGTCGTCGGCGAGCGACTCGTACTCCGCGAGCAGCGCCTCCGCCTCGCGTTCCCGCCGGTCGCGAAACTCGTCGTCCCAGACCGCTTCTTCGGTGACCGAGTACACGTCGAACGGATCGAGCGCGTGGAGGACGATCAGGTCGGCGCCCTCGAACGCCGTCGCCGCCCGTTCGAACGCTTTGCGAGCGTGCGCCGAATCGTCCACCGGAACGAGTACGGTTTCTGCCATGGCGGGCCTACTACCAGCTCCCTTATAAGAGTGGCACACGGATTCGATCGGTGAAGCGTCCGATTTCGGGTCGACGCCGGGTTCGGCCCGGTCAACAGGCCCGGTAAGGCGGGGACGCGCACGTGCACCATCGGCGAATGAATCCGGATCCGAACCGTCCGAAGTCGTCGGCGTCGCGGACCTCCACCCCTGGCCGACTGTTCCGAGCGGTGACGCCTCCCCGCATGCTCTATAGGAGCGCCCATGGTCCGTAGCTGATGGTGACCCAGATGACGGAGCCGTGGTACGGCAAAACGATGGCCGAACGCGAGATCACGAATTTCTTGAACGAGCAGGCGACGGGCGTGCTCAGCCTCTCGAACGAGGGGCGCGCCTACGGGATTCCGATGTCGTTCGCCTACGACGAGGACGACGAGCGCGCGATCATGGACCTCGGATTCGCCGAGGGGAGCAAGAAACGCGAGTTCATCGAGACGACCGACGAGGTCTGTCTCACCGTCTACGAGTGGGAGGGTCCCCACGAGTGGACGAGCGTCGTGGTGAGCGGCCCGTTCCGCCGGCTCTCGGAGGACGATGTCGACGAGGAACTGGAGGGGTGGTACTACCGGGTCGCGACGGACATCGACGTCCCCGCCGGTGACGTCGAACTGGAGTGGTACGCACTCGACGTCGCGGAGGTCTCGGGGGTGGCGCTGTACGAGTGAGAGGCTGGCGGGGCGTCGAGCGGAGGCACCCGGGAAGCCGGAGTCACAGCACCCGATCTCGCAGCGTGTCGAGGTACTTGGCGTTGTAGACGAGCTTGATCGAGTCGCTGGCCGGCGTCCCGACGCAGGTCAGCCGGAGGTTCTCCTCGTCGACCTCCT
>SKPV01000040.1 GCA_007119345.1 Halovivax sp. | reverse complement strand
GAGGAGAAAGTGGGCGAGACGGTAGAGAAGACGGTCGGCGAGACCGTCGAGGAGAAAGTGGGCGAGACGGTCGAGGAAACCGTCGGAGAGACCGTCGAGAAAACGGTCGGCGAACAACTCGACGAGGTCCAGGCCCAGGTCAAAGCGGTCGACGAACGCGTCGACCGCCGTCCCCGCGAGGATCAGGTCGAGGACCTCCTCGAGGAATCGGACGAGGACGGATCCGCGGAGGATTCGGGCGCCTGACCTCGTCCGCGGGTCCGCGGCCGGCTCCGGGGCCCGTCGCGCCGTAGCGGGGTGAATCGGGGCCGCCCCACGCTACCGTCCGGGGGAGCCCGGCGCGCCGTGACCGTCAGCGAACCGCCGTGACCGGTACCGGGGATCGCCTGAACACGGTTTCGGCGACGTTCCCGACCAGGAACCGTCGCGTCGCGCCGTCGCTGTGTTTCCCGTGCTTGCCGAGTACGACGGCGTCGTAGCCGTCGGCCCGGTCGACGATCTGTCGGCCGGGGTGGCCGATGGCGACGACCGTGTCGATCTCTCGGTCCCGGTCGGCCGCCACCTCGCGGGCGCGCTCGAAGACGGGTTCGGCGCGCTCGCCGGCCGCCTCCTCGAAGTCTTCTTCGAGCGCGAGGGCGACGGCCTCCCCCATCATCATGGAGGGGACGCCGACGACGTGGAGGACGGTGATCTCGGCATCCGGATGGTTGTCGAGGGCGTACTCGAGGGCCCGTTCTGCCATCTCGGAGTCGTCCATCGGAACGAGAAGCCGTGTAAGCATGGTGCGTGATACGTCTCCCGGGGACGTAAGTACCCCGTCAGGCGATCCCGGGGAGGGCGGTGAAGAAGCCGTAGGCCAGCATCGTCGACATCGACGGGCCGACGATCCACATCGAGACGTACTTGATGACCGCGCCAGGGTTGAACAGGTCCCCCGAATCCAGGGCCTCGTCCGACTCTTCCTCGCCGATCTTCGTCATCGGCGCCTCGGGCTCCGTCTGCAGAGCCCCCATCGCGAGCTCCGCGTCCGCCTCGCCGGTGAGCGCCTCGCGGGCGGTGATCGGTCGGGTCGCCCGCCCCCACCCCAACCCCACGATCGTCATCACCGACGCCATCACGAGGCTGATGGGAATCCCGATGTACGAGAGGGCGGTCGTGATCGTCGCCGCGGTGACCATCACGATCAGCGCGGCCAGGAGGGGAATGTCGCTGAGCTCGCCGCCGACGGACTCCATCGTCCGGCGGGCGATCGTGAAGCCGCCGAGGCCGATCGCGACCGTCGCGATGATGATCGCCGGGCCGGGCTCGAGCGCGCCGCTGCTGACCAGCGGGGCGACCGCGTTGGGGACGTTGCTCGCGCCGGCGCTGAACGCCATGTAGCAGCCGACGATCATGACGAGCGTCGTGCTGGCGAGTTCGCGGTAGGTCGTGTTCGGCCCGAGACCGGGCCTCGGGACCGCACGGGTGCGGTCGAACGAGAGCAGTGGCCCGGCCGACTTCTCGATCCGGAACCGCCGGTTGAGTTCGGGATACAGGTAACGACCGATCGTCGCACCCACCCAGAAGCCGATGATCGGGGTGACGATCCACCACGAGAGGATCCACGCGATCGTCTCGTAATCGAGCGTTCCCGTCGCCAACCCCAGCCCGGCGATCGCACCCACCGTCGTCATCGAGGTCGGCACCGGGACGCCGAAGACGTTGGCGACGAGGATGCCGAGCCCGATGAAAAAGAGGACGGCGACGCCCGCCGCGAGCGAGATCTCGATCGTGATGATGTCGCCGCTGAGGGTCTCCATCACGTTCCGGCCGACGGTCGCCCCGCCCAGGAAGACGAAGACCGTCATGATCGCGGCGGCCGTCGTCTTCTTCAGCAGTCCCGCACCGACGGCCGGGCCCCACGCGATCCCCGTCGACGAGCCACCGATGTTGAACCCGACGAAGAGCGAGGCGACGATCCCGACGGCCAGCACCGTTTCTACCATCGCTGGTGGATATGTGGACGATCCGGAAGGGCTTATTGGAAGGTATCCGCATCATACGTAACTCCGCGCCCCTCGCTGGTCGCTCGACCCACGCTCGCCGATCGCTATCTCGGGGTCGGCCTCCAGTCGGCTCGGCGGCTCGCGGCTCACTCCGTTCGCCGCTCGCTACTCCGAGGATCCACGCCCCGTTCGGATCCTCCCGATTCGCGGGTCGCCCCGTTCGCCGTTCGCGGTTCCGAGCCCGTCTGGCGCACGCCCTCGCTGAGGACGAACATCATCAGGACGGTGATCGTGGCCGCGCTCGCGAAACCGGCGATCCCGTCGTCGGGCGAGATGGTGGTCCAGGGTTCGAGGAGGACGAGCGCCACGATCACCACCAGCGCGGTGACGTCGAGCGGGATCGGCTGGGTGACGAAGAGCCCGACGGCGGCCGCGAT
Source organism: Halovivax sp. (assembly GCA_007119345.1). Taxonomy (GTDB): domain Archaea; phylum Halobacteriota; class Halobacteria; order Halobacteriales; family Natrialbaceae; genus Halovivax. The sequence continues at coordinate 11,843 of SKPV01000040.1, read as the reverse complement.
GATCGCGAACACGACGAGCATCTCGACGGAGAGCGCAGACGTCTGGGTCTCGCCCGTCTGGAGGAGGATCGACGCGCTCGCGGCGACGGTCGCGGGGATCGACACGGGTCGGGGTGAACCGTACGTCCGCCTGCACCATATACCGCCAGGGGAACCGACACGTCCTGCGACGGTGGAACCAACATGTCTTGCGACGGTGGAACCGACACGTCTTGGGACCGCTCGGTACCGACCGACTCGACGCGACCAGAGGCGTTAACTCCGGCACGCTCCCGTGGTCGGGTAGAGATGACGCTCTTTCCCACGTTCGAGGTCGTCCCCGCCGTCGACGTCCGGAACGGCGAGGTCGTCCAGCTGGTCCAGGGCGAGCGCGGCACCGAGACGACCTACGGCGATCCCGTCGAGGCGGCCGAGCGCTGGATCGACGCCGGCGCGCGGACGCTGCACCTCGTCGACCTCGACGGCGCGTTCGAGGGCGAGCGAGCGAACGCCGACGCGATCGACGCCGTCGTCGACGCCGTCGAGGTCCCCGTCCAGCTCGGCGGCGGCATCCGGACCCCGGACGAAGCCCGGGACCTCCTGGAGCGCGGCGTCGACCGCGTGATCCTGGGAACCGCGGCCGTCGAGAACCCGGAGATCGTGGCGGAGATCGCCGAGACGCATCCCGGTTCGGTCGTCGTCGGTCTCGACGCGAAGGACGGCGAGGTCGTCGTCGAGGGCTGGACCGCGGGCGCCGGCGTCTCACCCGCGGCGGCGGCCGGGCGCTACGCCGACCTCGGCGCCGCGGGGATCCTCTTCACGAACGTCGACGTCGAGGGCCGGCTCGAGGGCGTCGCGACCGACCCCGTCCGCGACCTCGTCGGGGCGACCGACCTGCCGGTGGTCGCGAGCGGGGGCGTGGCCACGCTCGACGACGTGCGGGCGCTCCGGGACGCGGGCGCGGCGGCCGTCGTGGTCGGGAGCGCCCTCTACGAGGGTCGCTTTTCGCTCGCTGAAGCGCGGGCGGCCGTCGAGCAGGGGTGAACGGGCAGCGGCGGGGCGAGGAGGGGAATACGGCTCGATCCCGAGGGAACAGGACGGGGGCGGAGTGAGGTGGCGAGAACGTGGACGCGGCGAAAACGGGGACGAGGCGAGAACGGGAAACGTCGGGAGGCGTGGGTTGGTCGGTAGCCGATTCAGCTCTGGTTGTAGCCGTGTCCCAGATAGAGCGCGACGACGTTGAGCGCGAGCAAGCCGACGAACAGCGCGACGGTGCTGACGCTCTCCAGTCCCTGTACGAGCATGCTCAGGTGGACGAACGGGAGACCGATCGCCCCCCAGAACGAGAGGAACTGGACGGGTTGTTTCAGGGAGTGAGCGAGTCTGGTCGCCAGGGCGTCGGCTTCGCGGCCGACGCGGCCGAGGGAGCCGTTCGCGAGGGGGGAGGGCTTGGACAGCATATTGTTCACCTCTCTGGAATCTACTCGGAGACGTACCATCATATAATGCGACCAATATTAGCCACGTTTCGCCCCGTTTCACGCGTCGGTAGCGTCCCAGTACGATGTTTCGAAACGCCCTCAGAAACCGCTTAAAATTTTATAGGCCGTTCTGATACCTTAGTTTCCGATCGAGGTCACCGGCGGAATCGGGCCGTTCCACCCGGCGTCGAACGGCCGGCTCGGGCCGAACCTCTACGAAATCCGAGAAGTAGTGCGATCGGCGCGATCGCCGGTAGGTCGCCCCTTCCGAACGCGCGGTCGGGAGCGTTCGCGGACCCGACGGGTTACGAACCGATTACCGGCCGGGAGCGGACTCGCCGAGACGTTCCGGAGCGTGGCGGCCGGCAGCGGTGAGGCAGTTCGTCGCAGGTCGGCGTTCCGTGGAATTCCCACCGCTCGCAATCTCGAGGATCGCGCTCACTCCGATCGCGCGATCCTCGCACTCCGCAACCACCTTGTACCTACACCCCCGTCTCCACCTCATGAGCGATCGATCCGCGACGGTCACCCGCGAGACGGCCGAGACCGCCATCGAGTGCTCGCTCGAAATCGACGGGGCGGGCGCGTCGGAGGTCGACACCGGCATCGGCTTCTTCGATCACGTGCTGACCTCGTTCGCGACCCACGGGCTCTTCGACCTGACCGTCGAGTGCGACGGCGACCTTGAGGTCGACGACCACCACACGATCGAGGACGTCGGCATCTGTCTCGGCACCGCCCTCGACGAGGCCCTCGGCGACCGCGCGGGCATCGTCCGCTTCGCGGATCGCCGGGTGCCGCTGGACGAGGCCGTCGCCGGCGTCGTCGTCGACGTCAGCGGCCGACCCGTCTTCCGCTTCGACGGCGCGTTCTCCCAGGACGCCGTCGGCGGGATGACCAGCCACATGGCGGGACACTTCTGGCGGTCGGTCGCGACGAACGCGGGGTTGACGCTGCACGCGGAGGTTACGGGGGACAACGCCCACCACGAGATCGAGGCGCTGTTCAAGGCCTGCGCCCGGGCCCTCGACGACGCGACCCGGATCGACGAGCGTCGGGACGAGGTGGCGAGCACGAAGGGCGAGCTGTAAGCGGTCCTCCGGCGACTGCTGATGCCGGCTGTGACCGTGTACCGATACAATCGCAAGAGGGTTCGCGGTTGTGCCGGAAATGACTTGCAGCCGTCGTGATGACGCTTCGCCGCTCACGGTTCCTTGCGGTCGCCGTTCGCCACAACGAGGAGCCTCGCTGCGCTCGGCTCACTCCGGTCGCCGTACACCGTTCCGAGGAGCCCCGCCGCTCACGGCTTCCTCCGGTCGCCGTTCGCCACAACGAGGAGCCTCGCTGCGCTCGGCTCCTCGCCGCCCACGAAACGGTTTTTACCCGTCCGGCCCCGAGCGACACCCGATGAATCGTCGCGCCCGCGGCGGCCGCTCGCCCGACGCCCGAGCGGAACGGCCGTCCCGGCGCGCGCGATCGGACGCGACCGCGTCCGTCACCGACGGCGCGCGGCGGTGGAGGTGTCGGCCGTGACCGGGGACGGCTGTGCGCTCTGCGATCTCCCGCTCGGCGAGACCGCGATCGCGGGCGAGGACGGCGACCGCTACTGCTGTCGAGGCTGTGAGCGCGTCTCCCTGACCCTCGAGGACGTCCCCGACGCCGCGGTGAGGGAGGGGACGGATGCGGATCCGACGGAGCCCGACGATCCGCCGCCGGGGACCGAGTGCGCGTTCTTCCGGGTCGACGGGATGCACTGTTCGACCTGCGAGCTGTTCGTCGAGCGGGTCGCGGCGGCCAGCGAGGGCGTCGAGCGGGTCGCCGCGAGCTACGTCTCGGAGACGGTGCGGATCGACTACGACCCCGACGAGACCGACGAGGCCGAGCTCGCGGAGGTGCTGACCGGCCTCGGCTACACCGCCTATCCCCGCGACGACGCCGTCGCGCGTCGGCAGGCCGAGGATCGCACCGAGGCGCGACTCATCGTCGGCGTCCTCTTCGGGATGGTCGTGATGATGCAGTACGTTCTGCTCATCTATCCGCTTCACGTCAGACCGCCGTACTACGACGCCCGGACCCACGAGTTTCTCGTCGAGATGGTCACGAGCGACGTCGCCGTCCCCTTCTTCGTCGTGCTGTTCGCGCTGACGAGCGTCGTCTTCTTCGTCACCGGCCGGCCGATCATCAGGGGCGCCTACGTCAGCCTGAAGACCCGCAATCCGAACATGGACCTGTTGGTGACGATCGCGGCCGGCGCCGCCTACGCCTACAGCACGCTCGCGGTCGCCGTCGGCCGGGTCGACGTCTACTACGACGTGACCGTCGCGATCGTCCTCGTCGTGACGGTCGGCGGCTACTACGAGAGCGCGGTGAAACGCAAGGCCGGCGACCTCCTGTCGGCGCTGTCGAGCGCCCAGGTCGAGGAGGCCCGCCGCTACGAACCGGACGGCTCGACGACCACCGTCGACGTCGCCGCCCTCGAACCAGGCGACCGGGTTCTGGTGCCCGGCGGCGAGCGCGTCCCCGTCGACGGTCGCGTCGTGGAGGGCGAGGGCGCCGTCGACGAGGCCGTCGTCACCGGCGAGTCCCTCCCCGTCGGGAAGACCGAGGGCGACGCCGTCGTAGGCGGCTCGCTGCTGACCGACGGGGCGCTCGTCGTCGAGGTGGGCGCGGGCGCGGCCAGCAGCGTCGACCGCATCGCCGACCTCGTCTGGAACCTCCAGAGCTCCTCGAGCGGCATCCAGCAGCTCGCCGACCGGCTCGCGACCATCTTCGTCCCGCTGGTGAGCGTCCTCGCGCTCGTCGTGGCCGCGCTCTACCTCCTGACCGGCGCCGGACTCGCGGCGGCCCTGCTCGTCGGACTCACCGTCCTCATCGTCTCCTGTCCCTGCGCGCTCGGCCTCGCGACGCCGCTCGCCGTCGCGACGAGCGTCCGCGAGGCGATGGAGCGCGGCGTGGTCGTCTTCGACGAGACCGTCTTCGAGCGCGTCCGCGACGTCGACGTCGTCGTCTTCGACAAGACCGGGACGCTGACGACCGGCCGGATGGAGGTCCTCGACGCCGAGGGGCCCGACGACCTCTTCGAGCGCGCGGCCGCCCTTGAGCGGCGGTCGGCCCACCCGGTGGCGGGCGCCATCGCCGATGCGTTCGGGCCCGGTGCGGACGCGTTCGACGTCGGATCCGACGACGATTCGGCCGTCACCGGCGGCTCCGCGGTCGAGACCGACGGGGGCGTGCCCGAGGGGGAGCGAGTCGGGGCGGCCGGCGCCGACGGCCCGGTCCCGGACGCGGCTGCTGTGACCGGCGAGGGGGGCGCCGAGGAACCGGCCGACGACCGCGTCTCCGACTTCAGCGCGTACGCGACGGGCGTCGGCGGCGTCGTCGACGGTCAGGAGGTGCTCGTCGGCCACCCGGACCTGTTCGACGATCGCGGGTGGACCGTCCCCGACGAGCTGACCGAGGCGGTCGCGGCCGAGCGCACGTTCGGTCGCCTCCCGGTGCTCGTCGGCCGCGACGGCGCCGCGGAGGGCTGGGTCACGGTCGGCGACGAGCCCCGGGACGGGTGGGCGGAGACGATCGCCGGCCTCGACGCGCGCGGCGTCGAGGTCGTCGTCCTCACGGGCGACGACGAAGCCGCGGCCAGCTTCTTCCGCGAGCACGACGGCGTCGACGAGGTGTACGCCGGCGTCCCGCCGGAGGGCAAGGCCGAGACGGTCCGCCGGCTCCGCTCGCGAGGGCGCACCGCGATGGTCGGCGACGGCACAAACGACGCGCCCGCGCTCGCGAGCGCGGACCTGGGGATCGCGCTGGGCGGCGGCACCGCCCTCGCGGCCGACGCCGCCGACGTCGCCATCGTCGACGACGATCTCGCCTCGATCGAGACCGTCTTCGCCCTCTCGGCCGCCGCCGGCCGCCGCGTGAAACAGAACATCGGCTGGGCTTTCTGCTACAACGCGATCGCCATTCCGATCGCGATCGCCGGCCTGCTCAATCCGCTGTTCGCCGCGGTAGCGATGGGCGCCTCCAGCGCGCTCGTGGTCACCAACTCCTCGCGGACGCTGCTGCCCGACGGCGGAGAGGGCAACGACTGAGCCGACCGTCGATCGGGCGTCGAAACGGCCGGTCGCCGGACGCGTCGCTCTCGAACAGCTACCGCCCGCCCGGCGGCTCGTCCGCGTTCTCGACGTCGAGCCGTTCGATCGTTTCGGCCTGGGCTTCGACCTCCTCCAGCGCCCGCTCCTGCTCGTCGCGGCTCGTCCCGCCGGACTCGACGTGGCGGCCGCCGTACTGCCAGCGGGGGATGGCGTCCCAGACGGTGGCGGACTCCCCGTCCTCGGCCCCGTCCCCGCCGTTCCGGAGCGTCGCGGCCGCGAGCGCACCGAGAACGAGGACGGCCGCCGCGAGCGTCCCGCCGAGTCCGTGCGCCCGACCGACGAGAGCGCCGACGGCCAGGATCGACGGCGTCAGGATCAGGACGGCCGCGAGTACGACGCCCGCTCCGCCGAACCGCGATCGACCGTCACCAGCGTCGCTCACGTTCGAAACGTTGCAGCCGAGACACAATCAGACCCCGGTCTGACAGCTGTCCGCCGTCGGCGGCCGGCAGCCGGTTCGATCCCGCATCCTGGCACCGAGCCGGCGCTCACTCGAGCACCGACACGAGCCCGACCGGTATCGAAAACGGCGGCCGCCGGCTCCGCGCGTTTCGCCCCTACGGCCGGCGGAGCTGGCTCCCGTCCTCGACGAACTCGCCGCGCTCGATCGCGCGCTCGAGGATCGCCTCGATCTCGTGGTCCTCGAGGTCGTACGCGCCCGCCGCCAGCGCCTCGACCTGCGACCGGGGCATGGGGAACTCCCGGTTCCGGAGCAGCCGCAGGACCTTCGCGTACGCGCGACGGGTGCGCCTCGCGCGGGCGGCCGTCCCGCCGGCGGTCCCGTCGGTCGACGTCGCCCCGCCGTCAGCGTCCGTCCCGACGTCCGGCGTGCCGGCCGCCTCGTCGGCGCGACCGTCGTCGACGGCCCCGTGGGCGCGACCGTCTTCGTCGACAGTTCCGTGGGGGCGACCATCGTCGTCGACCGCCCCGTCCGCGCGGCCCTCGCCATCGCCAGGCTCCTCGTCGGCGACGGCCACGCCGATTTCGCCATCATCGTCGCCCGCGCCGTCGACCGGTTCTCCGCTATCGACGGCGATTGCGCCGTCACCGGCTGTCGCCTCGGAACGATCGTCTCCGGCCGCCTCCTCGGTGAACGTGATCCCTTCGTAGTCCGGCAGCTCGGCCGTCGCATCCTCGACGCTCTCCTCGCGCTCCGTGACGCCGCCGTGCCCGCCGGCGCTCGTCGGCCCGTCGCCGCTCTCGCTCTCGGCCGCGGTCGCCGCGTCTTCGGTCGTCGAGTCGGCGCCTTCGGCCGCGGTCGTTCCGTCGTCGCCCGACGAGTCACCGCTCTCGTCCCGGGACTCGCGTCCGTCGTCGGGAGCGGGGCGCTCGCGACCGGCGCGTCCGCGTTCGACCCGCTCGCGCTCGGACTCGCGAGCTGTGGCCGTCCGGCTCTCGTCGCCGAACGGCGCGATACGATCGCCCGCCGCCCGACGATCGTCGTCGCCGCCGGAACCAGGCGCATCCTCGCCGTCGCTGCGGGCGTTCGACGCGCCGTCGCCGGCGTCGCCGGCGACCGAGGCCGACGCACCGGCGCGGGCGAGCAGCGGTTCGAGCAGCTCGCCCAGCAGCGCCTTGCAGTCGGCGCAGAGGACGACGCGCCGGCGCTCGGCCTCGCTCGGCTCCAGTTCACCGGGAACCACCTCGAAGGTGCCGACCGGTTCGGCCGCGCAGAAGTCGCAGTTGCGGAGTTCTCGCATGTTCCGATAGTACCGACGCGGGGGGTAAAAAACCGATCGTCGAACGCCAATAACCGACGGATACCTGTCACGAGGGTACCGGCAGGTCGCGAATCGCCGGCGGGGACGGGGTCGCGGCGCACCTCGGCGGCCGGCGAGCGTTCGGGAGTTCGACGGCCAGCGCCGAGGAACGGATCACCTCGCCGCAGTCCGGCTTCCTCGCCCGCGCGGCGGATCGGGCCGCCGTCGCCGCCACGGCGGGAACGATATGTGGGTGGCCGAAAAACGGTTCGGCATGTTCGACGAGATCATGGAGAAGTTCGAGGGCTCGCCCAGCCAGCAGGCGGTCATCCGCCTGCTGCTGGAGCGCGGGTTCTCGGTCAACGACGAGGGCCGGGTGGTCTCCGGCGGGATCGAGATCCCCAACACCGGAATCGCCCGCGAGGTCGACGTCGACCGGCGGGTGGTCGACTCGACGACCGACGTCATCCTCGACGACGACGAGTTACGCCGGATCTTCCAGAACATCTCGCAGGTGCCCAGCCTCATGGACCTCGCGCCCGTCCTCGACCTCACCGTGCTCGCGATCGAGGTCGAAGATCCCGACGCGACTGGCGTCGTCGCCACGGTCTGCTCCCTCATCGCCGACCACGACGTCTCGATCCGCCAGACCATCAGCGAGGACCCCGAGTTCACCGACGAACCCCGCCTCTACATCGTCACCGACGAGGACCTGCCCGGCGCGCTGATCACCGAGGTGCGGGATCTGGCGTTCGTCCGCAAGATCGAGTTGCAGTGATCGATCCGGGCGTGCCCGTGCGCGGGACTCGTTCCGTCGGCGCGCGAATCGGCCGGCGCTCGCTATCCCCGTCGCGTAAATAGTCAGCCCGATCGAGCCGTATCGTTTAAGCGGCCCTCGTCACGACTACGGCTATGACCGGCAGAGTCGCCACCGTCGGAGCCGTCCTTTTCCTCGCGGTATCGGCGGCGCTCGTCCTCTCGGTTGCGGGCGCGGGGGCATCCGTCGCCGCCGGACTCCCGTCCGATTCGCCCCCCGGCGCGGCGACGGATTCGGGCGATTCGACGCCCGCCGCGGTGGCGGGATCGACCGACTCGACGTCCGTCGCGGTGACGGAATCTCCCGTCTCGGCCGCAGGTCCCGACGAGGTCGATCCGGACGGGATCGAGATCGACGTCGTCCTCGCCGAGGACGGGTCGGCCGAGTGGGAGATCCAGTTCCTGGTCGCGCTCGACGACGACGACGGGGAAGCGGCGTTCGCGGACCTCGAGGACGACGTCGCCGAGGATCCGGATCCCTACGTCGAGCGGTTCGCCGATCGGATCGACTCGACCGTCGAGAACGCGGCCGCGTCGACGGGTCGATCGATGCACGCCGACGGCTACGACGTCCGCACCGAACGCCAATCGCTGGCGCGCGAGTACGGCGTCCTCGCGTACTCGTTCACCTGGCACGGGTTCGCGGCCGTCGACGGCGACGAACTCCGCGCCGGCGACGCGATCGATCGCTACTACCTCGACGAAGATACCCGGCTGGCGGTCTCGTGGCCCGAGGGGTACGAGCTCCGATCCGTGGCGCCGGAGCCGGACGACGAACGCGAGCGGACCGTCGTCTGGCGCGGGTCGGAAACCGACTTCGTCTCCGGCGAGCCGCGCGTCGTCGTCGCCAGCGACGGGCTCTTTTCGAGCGCAGCGCTCGTCCTCGGCGGGCTGGCGGCCGTCGGTCTCGCCGTCGCCGGGATCGCGTGGTGGGCCCGGAGCCGGGGCGGGGCGGTCGATTCGACCGACGACGCCGACGGATCGACGTCGTCGGGTGCAGCCGGCGCCGAGGGCGACGAGCGGAATCGGACGGACGCGGACTCCGACGGCGAGGAACCGCCGCGGCCGGACCCCGCGGAGTTCCTGAGCAACGAGGAACGGGTCCTGGGCCTCCTCGAAGAGCGCGGCGGCCGGATGAAACAACAGCGGGTCGTCCAGGAGCTGGGCTGGACCGACGCGAAGACGAGCCAGGTCGTCACGGGCCTCCGGGAGGACGGGGACCTCGAGTCGTTCCGGATCGGCCGCGAGAACGTCCTCGTGCTCCCCGGGGAAGAGCGAGAGGCGGACGAAGCTGATATATAACATAACCGGTCACTCAACGAGCGTCAATATCGGTCGACCGATCCAAACCGTTCCCGTCGACCGATTTTAAAGATCGTTAAACCGGGTTGAAGGTCGATAAACCGGACTGATGAACTGCCGTATATATACTCCCCCGGCGACTATCAGGAGTTGCGATGAATCGAACCATCACGCTCGCGCTGGCCCTGGTGATGGTCGCCTCGCTGGCGGCCCTCCCTCTCGCCGCGGCCGGCGTGGGTTCCGTCACGCACGCACAGGCCGACGAACACGCCGACGATCAGGCGGCGAACGAATCCGCGACGCCCGGCGAGCAGCTCTCCGGCGTCGTCGGCGCTCAGGCGGCCGAGACCGACGCCGAGGTCGCCGACCGCACCTACGGCATCCAGGTCGCCAACGCGGCGACCCAGGAAGAGGCCGCCGACGTGGTCGGCGAGCGCCTCGCGGACGTCGAGGAACGCCTGACCGAACTCGAAGAGCGGAAGGCCGATCTCGACGAGCGCCGCGACGCCGGCGAGCTGACCGACGGCCAGTACGGGGCCGAGATGGCCAAACTCGCGGCCGAGACCGCGGCGGCCGAGCGCCAGGCGGCACAGGCGGCCGAGACCGCCGGCGGCCTCGACGCTGACGTCCTCGAGGAGGCCGGCGTGAACGGTAGCGCCGTCGAGGAGCTCCGCGACCGCGCGAACGAGCTCGGCGGCGGAGAGGTGGCCGCGATCGCCCAGTCGATCGCCGGCGACAGCGTCGGCGCGTCGATCGTCGACGACCGCGAAGTCGGCCCGCCCGCGGAGCTGCCGCGCGAGGAGCCGCCCCGCGACGGCGTCGATGACGACGAGGGTGACGGCGACGACGAGGGCCAGTCCGATGACGCCGGCGACGAATGATCGGAGGTAGGCACGCCGCCGCTCGTCCGATCGTCGTCGCGGTCGCTACGCTCGTACTGGTGAGCCTGCTCGCTCCGGGCGTCGCCGCCGGCCAGGAACCGGTGCCGGACGATCCGGCGCTCGTGGTCGACCTCGACGCGGACGGTGACGCGACGGTGACGCTCGTCAGCACGTACGACCTCGAGAGCGACGACGAGCGAGAGGCGTTCGAGGACCTGCGTGAGGACGGAGACGCTCGCGAGAAGATCGCCGACCGGTTCGCCGACCGGATGGCGTCGATCGCCGCGGACGCGGCGGCCGCGACCGACCGCGACATGTCGGTCTCGGACGGCTCGGTCGAGGTCCGCGTCGACGGAGATCGCGGCATCGTCGCCGTCTCGGTCCACTGGTCGGGTCTGGCCGCCCTCGACGGCGACCGGCTGACCGTCACCGAACCGTTCGCCAGCGGCTACGAGTCCGATCGGCCGCTCGTGTTCGTGGCGCCGACCGGCGCCACGCTCGCCGACGCGACGCCCGAACCGGATCGGACCGACGGCGAGGCGGCGACGTGGGACGCCGGCACCGACCTCGGCGGGTTCGAGGCGACCTACGAACTCGGCGAGGACGCCGGCGGCGACGCCGCCGACGACGACGCAGCCGACGACGGACTCCCCGGATTCGGCCTCGTCGCAGGGGTGCTGGCGCTCGCGGCGAGCCTCACCGCCGCGCTGGCCCGCTCCCGTCGCCCGGCCCGGTGAACTTCCTCCCGCTCGCTCGCGTTCGCGGATTCGACCCCCGTCCGCTTCGACGTACTCTTTTCGCCACCCGCCGTACGGTCACGCATGATCGATCGGGCGCCGCTGTGGCTCCGGCCCATCCGTGCCCCCCGGGGTGGCCATCGGTGAGCGGCCCGTACCGTACCGTCGACGAGGCCGCCACCGCGAGCTTCGAGGTCCGTGGCTCGGAGTTCCTGGGCCACGCGCGACCCGTCGAGTCCGTCGACACGGCGGAGGCGTTCGTCGACCGCGTCCGGGAGCGCTACGACGACGCCACCCACAACGTCCCCGCCTATCGGGTCCGGTCGGACGCCGACGGCGACTTCCTCCGGGAGTACTCGAGCGACGACGGCGAACCCTCGGGCTCGGCGGGCAAGCCCGCGCTGAACGTGCTGCAGGGTCGGGACCTCGAGAACGTGGCCGTCGTCGTCACGCGCTACTACGGCGGGACCAATCTCGGCATCGGGGGGCTGGTTTCGGCCTACGGCCGGGCGGTGACGGAGGCCGTCGACGCGGCGGGAGTGGTCGAGGAGCGCCCGCACGAGCGCATCGACGTGGTCGTCGCGTACGACGACTCCGGGACGGTGCGCGGGATCCTGGAGAGCGAGGGCCACGAGTTCGACGCCGAGTACGCCGCGGACGTCGCCTTCGACGTTCGGGTGCCGGTGGCCGAGGCCGAGGCGCTCCGGGATCGCCTGCGGAGCGCGACGAGCGGCCGCGCAGTCCTCGACTAGTCAGCTGCGGTCCGAGACGGTGACCTCCGTCACGTCATCGACCG
>SKPV01000162.1 GCA_007119345.1 Halovivax sp. | reverse complement strand
CGGGCGCATTTTCGAGATACTCCGTGTCGGTCCCGCCCGAACCGTAGTGGTTGACGAGCGCGACCCGTCCGTTCGTTCGAATGCGAATGATGTAGCGATAGACCGAATCGTCGCGGGGCGTGTCACCGTGGACGAAGTAGATGTCTCCCTCGGGTCCGACGTCGATCCATCCCGGGTTGAGGAGGTCCATCTCGGTTGCCAGGGATCCCTCGATGTCCGCGTGGTACTCCCGTCCACCGCTCCCCGGGTCCGGGGCCGAATCGCCGGTCCCCGCAACGACGGTCATCATTCCGTCGGTGCTGATCTTGTAAACGTATTCGTTGTTGAAGTCCGTCGCGTAGATCTCGTCGTCCGGCCCGATCGCGATGTCGCGAAACACGCCCGCATCTTCGAAGGTCACGGGCGAATCCTCGGACAGTTCGATCTCATCGAGCGTGATGAATCCGCCCCTGCTCTCGTCCAGAGACTCGGCCGACGCTTTCATGACCCACGAGCCGGAGCCCGCGTACACCGTCCCATCGGAGCCGGTCGCGATGCCCCGCGGATTGCTCTCTCTCAGTTCGGCGGTTTCGATGGTTTCCGAGATGCCCGCTCCCAGCGACCGTTTCGTCCCGTCGCCGTACTCGATTGTGGGGCGAAGTTCGTCGAAGAGCATGTGGTGGGCATCGACCGTCCAGCCGCCGAGCCCGTGGACGCCCGCATCGTACCTGTAGAGCTCCATGTCCCAGTTGTTCACCAGCCGGAACGTGGTATCGTTTCGCCCTCCGTCGAGCGAGACGGAACTCGGGTAATCGAACGTTCCACCGGTCACCCTGGTGGGACCACTCCCGCCGCTGTCTCCGCTGCTCACCCGGTCTGCAACTTCGTTCGAGGATCCGTGCATTCCCTCGTAGACGTGTGCGATTTCGCCCGTGACGTGTGCGCCACCCTGTATGCCGCGGCCGTACGTGTCCGTCGCGTCCCACGTAAACTCGTGGTTTAGCCCGGTTTCGATCTCGTCACCGCTCCAGGTGGCCGTGTAGCCGTTTCCTTCCACGAGGACTGTCGATTCGACCCGCTTCAGGAGATCGTCGTCCGGGTCGAACTCCTCGTCGGTGACGGGAACCGTGATCGACCGTGGCGGGAGATAGCCCTCGACACGACGGCTTGCGTACGCCAGCGAGCGATCGGTTCCAGGGATCGGAATCGTGATCCGTGCGGTCTGGTTCTGCACTTCGATGTCTGTTTCGTATGGCATGTTTCTCAGTACCTCGCTGCGCTGTGTTCACAGGGGTCGTCGTCTACGTCGCCGTCTGGTCCGTCCGGGCTCTGTGTCGGCCCATCGACGTCATCCGGCGGGACGGCCGCCCAGTTGCAGTCCCACGACGAGAAGTGTGGCACCGGCGTCCGCCAGAGTTCGTCACCCTCTTCGTACACCTCGGCGACGAATTCGAGTTCGGCGTCGGTGAATGCGAGTTCGTCGAGGACGTCTTCGTCCGCCGGCTCACCCTCACCATCGAGGTCGATTTCGGCTTTCTGGCCGGAGGCGTCGAGCACTTCGAGGACGATGCCGTCGGGATACGCCTCCCAGCTCGATGATCCCTCGTCGAACGACCCCATCGGCACGAGTTCGCCGACCGGAAAGCCGGTGAAGTTCTCCAGGTAGTGATACACCGGCTCGTCGAACTCGACGTCGCCATCCTCGCCCGGAGCGATGAACGCCGAGCCATCACCGTCGCCGTCGGTGTCTCCATCAGAATCGTCGTCGGTGTCCCCGTCGGCATCGGGATCGCGTGCGATGAACTCCAGGGCGTAGGTGTACGCGATCTGTCTCGGGAGCCGCCCGGGCATCGCCTCGGGACCGTTCTCGCCGACGGTGAACTCGGTGGCGCTGATCTCCAGCCGTTCGGGCGCGGTGCCGCCGTCGATACTCACTGCCGACGTGTTCGGCGGGACGAACAGCGTCGCCTGTCGCTCGCCGTCCGCGTCTGATTCGACGGACGCCTGCACGACCTGGCCCTCGTCGACGTCCATCTCGACGATCGTTCGGTTGGGATCCTCGGGAATCATCGCCACGTCCCGGGGGATCCGTTCGTACTGGCGCCACCTCGGTTCGAACTTCCGCTGGACGGGGAGGTAGTCGGGGTGCTCGAAGCGGACGACAATCGTTCCGCCGCCGTTGATCACCATGTCGAAGCGGCCGTCCGCGCGGGTGCGCGTCTTGCCGAACTCCGGGCGATCCCTGATCCGGACGGTCACGTTCGGGAGAGGCTCGCCGTCACGTGTTTTCACCCGACCTTTCAGGATGGTGTGGCGGTGCTCTTCCAGCTGCTCGACATCGACGTCCGTCTGTGGCGGATCGTCCCCTTCGTAGAGGAATTTCGTCGTCTCCGCCATCGTCGTCCGGGTCGTCGTATCCGGTTCCGGCGGGTCGAGCACCAGTGGTTCGAGGTCCGGCGAGGCGCTGACCTCCGTGGATGGATCGCTCTCGCCCGCGTCGTTGACTGCCGTCACGACGTAGTGGTAATCCGTCTCCCCGTCGAGACCGGAATGGGTGTACGGCGCCGTAGCTCCCCCGATGGCCGCTCCGGAGTCCGGAGTGACGCCGGACTCGGTCGCCCAGTAGATGGTGTACGAGTCGGCATCAGACACCGGATCCCACGAGAGTTCGACGGACGCTTCGCCCGCGGTCGCAGTCACACCCGTCGGTGCGTCGAGGGACGGCTCCGGTGTCGGTGTCGGCTCCGGCGTTGGGGTTTCGGTCGGCGTGTCGGTTGGGGTCGGCGTCTCGGTTGGGGTCGGCGTCTCGGTTGGGGTCGGCTCTGGTGTTGACGGATCGGACGATGATCCCCTCGATGGCGAGGACGAGGTACGATCCGGCGTCTCGGTTGGGGTCGGGGTTGGAGTTTCGGTCGGTGTCGGTGTCTCCGTTGGTGTCGGCGTTTCCGTCGGTGTCGGCGTCCCCGTCGGTGTCGGCGTCCCCGTCGGTGTTTCGGTCGGTTCCGGTGTGGACGTCTCGGTCGGCTGTGGCTCCTCGTCGTCTCCGAACCGTTCACGAAGCCAACTCGTACATCCCGCGGTGAAGGCTGCTGCCGCCGTCGCCGCCGTGGCGAGTCCCCGTCTCCGGCCGGTCGACGTCGGAACCGTAATCTCGACGTTCGCACCGCTTCGGACACGTTCGTCGGGCTCGAAGACCGTGAGCTGGTCGTCATCGTCGAGGACGAAAACGACGGGAATCGGCTCCTCCGGAGTGATCGCGTCCGTCTCCAATCGGAAACGGCCCTCGTCGTCGGCCACGGTCCTGTCGAGCACCACGGAATCGGCAGACGCTTCCCGCTCGCGGCGGAGTTCGACTGTCAGCCCGGCACGTGGAGTGTCCGTCCGCTCGTCAGTGAGGACGCCGACGACTGTGAGCGGCTCAGTCATGTGTCGTCCTCCGAAAGCCGCGCTTCGGCACGCGGGCGGACGACGCTCGCATACCGCTGGACGGCTGTTTCGGGATCGAGTTGTGTCTCCCGGCTGCCGCTGGCGGCGATCACACCGAGATGACCGCTCGGAAGGATCTCTACCCGGATCGCGTCGACGTTCGATCCCGAGACGGTCATCCACGAGACCGCGTCGGCCCCGTGAGCCGTTCGCGTCGTGGTCCCCGTATGTTCCTGGCCCACCCAGTCGTCGGTCGCGGCGACGAGGGCGTCCGCGAAACCATTGGCGGGGAAGATCGCACTCTCGACGGATCTCGGCCCGTCCGCCGAGGCCGTCGCGAGGAACGCCGCCACGGTGCCGTCGGCCGGGGTAAACGCCGAAACGGCCAGGTCGAGGGCGCTTGACAGCGGGGCGTCGGCCGGGTCGACTCGCCACTCGACGTAGCTGGATCCCCCAACGAGGTCATCGACAGTCAAAACGGGGGGGCCTGACGCGGACCTGCTGGCGAGACCGGCACGTTCGACCGCCCGCTCTGCACCGCCGACCGTCACGGCCATCGTCCCCGCCAGAAATGCGCGACGGGAAAGCTTACCGCCTGCTTCCTCCCCGAGCGAGGAAATTCGATCGAGCATCCCCGTCATGTGTCCCGCCCGTGGATCCGTTCCGGTTGCGCCGGGTCGTACACGGCGGCGTTTCCCGCGACTGGTTCGTCGCCCGATGCGACTGGTTCGTCGCCCG
>SKPV01000031.1 GCA_007119345.1 Halovivax sp. | reverse complement strand
GGAACGTCATCGGGCGAACGGCACTCGGACGTGGTTCTTCCGATCGAGCGATTTTCGAACCGACCGTCTCCTATCGAGCGGCTCGCCGACGGAATGGCGGGACGCCTCCGGCGGATCAAGCGTATCGGGGGACTGATCGAGCGGGAGTTCCGGACCGGTCGAACCGTCGATCTCCCCGCCAGCGAGCGACTCTGGTTCTGGCGGAACGGGTTCCTCTCCGAGGCGGGTGCGATCTTCGACCTCTCGCCGGCGACCGTCGATCGGTACCTCTCGAACTACGCGCGGGACGTCGAGACGATCGAGATCAACGGTCCCTCGGGGCGCGTGCTGGACGACAAGCTGCTGTTCCACGAGCTACTGACCCCCGAATTCGACCGGTATCTCCCCGATCTCTACTACTACCTCCCGCCGGAGGGGTGGTACCCGGTCGACGCCGCCGGGGAGCCCCGGGCGTTTCTCCGGACGCTCGCCGACGACGGACGGTCGGTGGTGGTGAAGCCCCGCACCGGAGGCGGGGGCGACGGGGTTCGCGTTCTGCCGGCGATCGACGTCCTCTCGAACGGGAGCGCGGCGGGCAACGGAGTCCCGGACGGGAGGACCGCGGGAGACGGAGTCCCGGACGGGAGTACGGCGATCGACAACCCTGCGGACGCGAGTCCGGTTGGTGACGGGGTTCCGGATGGCGACCTCGCGGTCGACGACGAGCGAACCTCGTCGGAGAACGGACGAATCCGGGCCGAAGACGGAGGTGGAGACGGGAGCGGAGACGCCGAGTACCTGCTGTGCGAGTACGTCGAGCAAGCGGCCTACGCCGAGGCGATCTTTCCGGACTCGACGAACACCATCAGGATGCTGACGATGTTCGATCCGCGGACGGGCGAGCCGTTCCTCGCGCGCGCCGTCCATCGGTTCGGCTCGTCGGAGTCGGCGCCGCTCGACAACTGGACCGAGGGCGGCTGCGTCGGAAAGATCGACGAAGCGGAGGGCCGCCTGGTCGAGGGAGGGTGTCGAACCGAGGGCGGCGGACTCCGACGCGTCGACCGCCACCCCGAGACGGGCGAGCCGATCGCCGGGCGGGCGATTCCGCGCTGGGACGCGATCGTCGAGGCGGTCCTCGACGTCGCGGGTGCGTATCCGGGACTGCCCTACGTCGGCTGGGACGTCGTCGCGACCGACGATGAACCGTACGTCGCGATCGTCGAGGGGAACCGCTACTCCGACGTCAACATGCTGCAGGCGTTCGATCCGTTGCTGGACGATCCGCAGGTCAGGCGGTTCTACGAGTATCACGGCGTGATCTAGCGGCCGGTCGATCCACTTCGGCCGGTCGCCGAGGTACCGTGAGTAGCGGCCGATCGCCGAGCCGCCGCGAGTAGCGGCCGATCGCCGAGCCGCCGCGAGTAGCGGCCGGCCGCCGGACAACCGCGAGCGGCAGCCGGTCGCCCCACCGCCGAGCGTGACGACGACCCGCGCCGGTACGGAGCCCTTACCGGACCGACGGACGCCAACGCTTAACAGCGAAATCGCCGTGGATTGGACGGATGGGACTCGGGAAACTCGCGGCGCGGAACCTCCGGGAGGAGGGGCTCTCCGGAACCGTCGGCAAGGTCGTCTCGGAACCGGGCGAAGTGGTGTACGCGAGCGAAGCGTTCCGGATCGCGGTCCGCCTGTACAGTCGGGCTCGACCGATCCGATCGCGGGGGATCGTCGTGGACGCGAGCGACGAACTCGTGCGAGGGGAGGTCCACAAGCTCGCGATGAACCGCTACGAGCACGAGATCGCCGACTTCGTCGAACGGTACGTCCCGCCCACCCTCGACGTCGTCGAACTCGGCGGCGGGATCGGGTTCGTCGCCTGCGTCGTCGATCGCCGGATCGCGGGCGACCAACTCGTCGTCGAGCCCAACCCGGCGATCCTGCCGACCCTGAAGCGGACCCGCGAGCTGAACGACGCGAGCTTCGAGATCGTCGAGCGGGCGTACGAACCCGACGGAACGGACGTCGAGCTGGCGATCGGCGAGCAGTTCATCAAGGCGAGCACCGCCCGACACCGACGGGACGGTGCCGCCCGGGTTCGAAGCGCGGGCACCGTCGTCGGCGTCAGCCTCGGGGAGTTGCGCGACGCGTACGACCTCGAGGAGTTCGTCCTGATCGTCGACGTCGAAGGGGCGGAGGTCGACCTCGTCGACGCGGAGCTGGACCTCGTCCGCGAGTCCTGTCCCTACCTCGTGGTCGAGTACCACCACTTCGACGACGTCGAACGCGACGTTCGCGAGGCGCGCGAGACGCTCGAAGAGACCGAGCTGGTGGCCCTGGATAGTCGAGCGAACGACAAGACGGAGAAGGTGATCTACCGGAACCCCCGACTGGCCGGCGAACGACGACCCGGTTCCCGATGACACGGACAGTCGCGTACCGAGCGCGGGCGCCTCGCGACGAGGGTCGGGAACGGGCACCCCTCGCTCTCGAGGGAACCGGGAGACGGAGCTAACGTAACCGATGCTGTACCCCTGGATCCGACGGGTCGGGCGGTGGGCCGACGACGCCAGAGAGCGCGCGAACTGGCGGCTCTGGGCGTCGATGTTCTTCGTCAATCGGGAGCTCAAACACCACCCCGGCCTCTCGCTGCGGACCCGGCTCTGGGCGCTCCGGCGAGGGTTCTTCTCCGAATCCGTGCCGCTCTTCGAGCTGGACGGCGGGGACCTCGACCGGTACCTCTCGAACTGGGAGCGGATCGAGACCCGGAAAATCAACGGGAAGGCCGGCTACGTCCACCGGAACAAGGCGCTGTTCTACTACGTGATGGGCCCGGAGTGGGCGGCGCACCTTCCCGACTGTTACGGTGTCGTCCGCGACGGGCGGGTCGTCCGGACGCCGTACAGCGAGCCGATCGGATCCGACGCCGACGTCGAGGCGCCGTCCAGCGGGACGGTCGGATCCGACGCGGACCACGACGCTGTCGGATCCGACGCAGACCCCGACGCGGTCGGATCCGTCGCATCCTGCGTCGACGCGGCCGGGACCGTCGTCGTCCGGCCCCAGGGAGGCTCCGGCGGCGAGGACGTCCACATCGTCTCGGCCGAAAGCGACGGGTACGCCATCGACGGGGCATCCGCGAGTCGAGCGGACGTCGAACGTCTGGCGACCGAACACGACGCGCACATCCTCACGGCGTTCGTCGAACAGGGACCGTTCCCGCGCTCGCTGTACCCGGACAGCCCGAACACTATCAGGATCGTCACGATGATCGATCCGGAAACGCGCGAGCCCTACGTCGCCGCCGCGGTCCAGCGGATCGGAACGAGCGCGTCCTCGCCCGTCGACAACTGGTCGAAGGGCGGGATCGCCGCGAACGTCGATCTGGAGACGGGCGAGCTCTCGGCCGCCGTCTCGTATCCGGACGGCGATCGACGCGGCGAGCACGACGTCCACCCCGAAACCGGCGCGAAGATTCGAGGCCGGACGGTGCCGTCGTGGGCGGCGACCGTCGAGGAGGTGCTCGCAATGGCCGACTACCTCGGATCGCTCACCCCGTACGTCGGCTGGGACGTGCTCCAGACCGACGACGACGGCTCGTTCGTCGTCATCGAGGGGAACAACTGGCCGGACATCGACGTGATCCAGCCGCACGTCCCGCTCGTCGCCGACGAGCGCAACCGGCGGTTCTTCGAGCACCACGGCGTCCGGTGATCGACCGTGTGGAACCGGTACCGCAGCGTCGGCGGGGCGAGGTCGGCGGCCAGGAGCCGACGGCTCGGGTGTGGCCGCATCAGGTCGCGTCCGTCGCGGTACCGGTCGGCGGTCCGTCGACGTTCGAATCCCCCGGCGTCCTCACCGATCCCAAGGGATTCGCGCCTCCCGCCGTCGGGTTCACTCATCGTCGGATCGAACCGGATCGGCCTCGTCGACCGCTTCGGACGCGGGCACCCCCGTCGACTCGGACCCCCGTTCCCCCGTCGACTCGGACCCCCGTTCCCCCGTCGACTCGGACCCCCGTTCCCCCGTCGTCTTGGAGGCCGGCTCCGCGGCTACCTCGGATCCCTGCTCCCCCATCGCGCCCGACCTCTCCCCAACCGGCTCGGACGCCATCGGTTCCTCGGCCACGAAGAGTTCGACGCCGGGGCGGCGGTCGAGCGACCGGAACCCGGCCGTTTCCAGCCGCCGCCTGGTCGTATCGACCGCCTCGTACCCGGTCATCTTCGCGTGGAACTCGATCAGCAGCCAGTCACAGACCGACTCGAGGACGTCGAGTTCCTCCCGGACGAGTTCGATCTCGTCCCCCTCGACGTCCACGATCAGCGCGGAGGCGTCGAGATCGTAGCGACGGACGAGACGCTCGAGGCTCGTCGCCGGCACGACGGTCGTGTTCCCGGACCGCTTGTGACGACTGCTGAACTTGTAGTTGCTCGCCACCGGAAACGTGACCGCTTCCCGTTCGGGGGCGTAGGCGGCGTTGACGATCTCGTAGTCGAGGTCGTTGGCCGCTCGGTTCCGCTCGAGCAGGGGGACCAGGTCCGGGTTCGCCTCGACGACGATCACCTCGCCGTCGACGCGACGATCGACGATGGCGGTCAGATAGCCGACGCCGCCGCCGAGTTCGATCACGTCCGTTTCCGGCGGCACGTGGCGCTCCAGGAGGGTTCGCTCCTGTCGCTCGTGTCTCCGGCGGGCGATCGCGCCCTTCGTGAAGGTCGAGACGCCCTCCTCGTCGAGGTGGAACGCGAGGCCGTCCCGCCGCACCACGTCGTCGCGCACTCGTTCCACCCAGACGCCGTAGAGGGGATTGACGACCGACACCTGGAAGGCCTCGAGGAGGCCGCGACCGCGGGCGACCCTGTACAGCGATCGGAGGCGGTGGCCCAGTTGCGACACGGACCGTCTCACGACCCGCGGTACCGTAAAGTTCACACCGATGGTCCCGCCCTCCCGGGTGGTCGCGACCGGCCCGCCGTCGCGGGTGATCGATCGTGAAGCGCGGACAGACGGCGATCACGTACTTCGTCGCGAAGTCCGTCGCGATCGGCGTCAGCTTCGTCGCGACCGTCTACTTCGCCAGAATGCTGGGCGCGGAGGTGCTCGGGATGTACGCCCTCGCGCTCGCGGTCGTCTCGTGGCTCGAGATGGCCGGCAAGCTGGGACTCGAGAAGGCGATCGTCAAGCGACTCAGCGAGGACAACGACCCCGGCGCGCACCTCACGGCGGGGGCGCTCCTGATGGCCGCGTTTTTCGTCGTCGTCGCGGTCGCGCTGGTCGCCGCCCGCGACCCGGTGGAGGGCTACGTCGGTGCGCCGGTTCTCGAATTGCTGCTCTTCCTCGCGGGTGCGTCGTTGCTGTACCGGCTCTCGATGGCGGCCCTCCAGGGACGCCACTACGTCCACGTGTTCGCGATCCTCTCGCCGGCGCGGCTGTTCTGTGCGAGCGTGGTCCAGTTCGGCCTGGTGGTGGCCGGCCTCGGCCTCGGCGGCCTCCTGCTCGGCTACGGGATCGGCTGGCTCGTCGCGGCCGTCGCCGGCCTCCTCTTTCTCCGGCCGGCCGTCCGTCGACCGGCGCGAGCGCACTTCC
Source organism: Halovivax sp. (assembly GCA_007119345.1). Lineage (GTDB taxonomy): Archaea > Halobacteriota > Halobacteria > Halobacteriales > Natrialbaceae > Halovivax. The sequence continues at coordinate 8,900 of SKPV01000031.1, read as the reverse complement.
AGAGCATCCTCACCTACGCCAAGTGGGCGTGGCTGGGGACGGTCCGCGAGGAGAGCTTTCGCTGGGTGGACGTCACCGTACTCGGTCTGTTCGTCTCACAGGGGCTGGTCGGGGTCTACCTCATCGCGCTCTCGATCGCGTCGTTTCTCAACACCTTCGGCACCGCGATCGGCACGACCCTCTTCCCCGAGATCAGCGCCGTCTCCTCGGACGGCGACGGCGCCGCGGTCGCGTCGCTGGTGGAAGACTCGGTCGCCTACGCCGGGATATTCCTCATTCCGGGCCTGGTCGGCGCCGCGATCGTCGGCGACCGCCTGCTGCTCATCTACGGGCGCGAGTTCGTGGAGGGGACGGCCGTCCTGTGGCTGCTCGTCGCCGGCTACCTCGTCTACGGCTACCAGAAGCAGCTGGTGAACGCGCTGAACGCGATCGACCGCCCGGACGTCGGCTTTCGCGTCAACGGGCTGTTCATCGCGAGCAACGTGATCCTCAACGTCGCGCTGATCGCGGAGATCGGCTGGGTGGGCGCCGCCATCGCGACCGGCCTCGCCGCCACGCTGAGCTTCGCGTACGCCCTCGTCGCCGTCACGAGATTGGTCGAGGTATCGTTGCCGGTTCTCGAGGTCGGCCGCCAGACCGCCGCCGCCCTCGCGATGGGCGCGCTCGTCTACGGCGCCCGGGCTCTCGGAGAAGGGACGGCTATGGCGGCGTACAACGTCCCGTTCGTCCTGGCATTGGTCGCCCTCGGCGGCGGCGCCTACTTCCTCGCGCTCTTCGGGCTCTCGGGTCGGTTCCGCGGGACCGTACGCCGGAACCTGCCCGTCGACCTGCCGCCGCTGGACCGGTGAAACCTGCCCGTCGACCCGCCGCCGGTGGAAACCTGTCCGTCGACCCGCCGCCGCTGTACCGGTTACCGCGTTCGGGCGGGAAACGGGAACCTCGACTCCGCTATCGGGCGTCAAACCGGATCCCTCCGGCGGTCGAACGGTCGGAGCGGTTCCCCGTTCACGGCTCGCGTATCCGGCCCGTAACCCGACCGCATCGCGGGATTATTGGCCAAAGTATAAGCCCTCCTTCGGTGTCGGGATCGAGGGAGATGGGCCGGTACCGGACGATCACGCGCCTCCTTCTGGCCGCCGCCGCGATCGTCCTGCTCGCCGCCGTCGCGATCGGGGCGGCCGGAATCGACGACCATCGCATCGTCCACTTCGACTTCGAGGACGAGTCCGTGACCGACGACGTGGTCCCCGACGGGAGCGGCGACGGAAACCACGGCGAGGTCGTCGCGGCGGACCATGACGCCCGCGACGCCGTCGACGATACCGACGGGACGATGGCGTTCGCGGACGGCGGCCACCACCTCGAGGTTCCCCTGGACCGGTCGCTCGGGGGCGACTTCACGGTCACCGTCGACGTCCGGGCGAGCCACCACGGCTACTTCGCCGGGATCGTGACGAGCGAAGAGTGGTGGGTCGTCGTCCGCGACGATCGGTACGGCTTCTACACGCCCGAGACCGGGATCGCAGCCGCGGACGGCACCGCCGACGGGAGTTGGCGGCAGGTGACGGCCGTCCACCGGGACGGCACGTTCGAACTCTACCTCGACGGCGAGTTCGTGGACGAGCGGGACGTCGGCGCGGTGGGCCCGACGGAGACGATCTACGTGGGCCAGCGCCCCGACGGCTACCACCTCGACGGCGACGTCGGCTCCGTCGCCGTCTACGACCGCGCCGCCACGTCCGGCGAGGTTCGCGCGCTCCACGCCGGATCGTCCCGCCTGCCCGGGTTCGCGTTCACCGACGAGTTCCGATACGCGAGCGCCCTCGCGACCGTCCTGCTCGCCGTCGGTGCTGCGGGGGTGGAGGCCCGTCGACGAGGCGCAGGTGAACCCGGAACCGACGCTCTCCGGGCGGACGGAGGTGGGAACGGGTGACCGCCGAGATCGCGGATAGCCGGGGTCACAACCCGTCGATCGGACGACGCGGCCCGGCCGCGCGCCTCGCCTGGCTCGTCACCGGGGCGGTCGTCGCCGCCTTCCTCCTCCACACCGCCGAGGTGCTGTCGGCGGCGCCCCTGTTTCGACCCGAGGTCCTGGGTACGCTCGCGCTCGCGGTCGGCGCGGTCGTCCTCGCGGAGCGCCACGGACCGGCCCTCCCGGTTCCGTCCCGGGTCGGACGGGCGCTCGCCGACCCGATCGACCGTGTCCGATCCAGGCCCCGGGTGATCAAATTCGTGTGGCTCTCGACGCGGAACCTCGTCGCCCTCTACGCGCTCCTGATCGTCCTCTCGGCGACGCGACTCCGACTCCACCATCACGTCGACCTCTCGATCGTCTTCTACGCTACCGTCTCCCTGCTGGGGCTGACGCTCCTCCTCCGGGACGACGAGACGGCGCGCGCGGCGACGCGCGCCGGCGCGGTACTCGCGACGGTCGTCGCCGTGGCGCCGCTGTTTTCGGAGACGGCGGCGCAAGCGGTGACGGCGAACACCTACCTGCTGACGGCCGCGCTCGTCGGCCTCGTCCTCTGGCAGGAGGGAGACCGGCGCGAGCGGAGGCCGGTGAGGCGGACCGGCGGCGCAAGCGAGCGGACCGGCGGCGTCGGTAGCCGCACCGACGGCGGCAGCGGACGAACCGATGGCGCGGGCGATCGGTCCGGTGCCGGACGGGTCGGAGCGCTGCCGGTCGCGGATCGGCTGCGGCGAGCCGTCGCCGGTCTCGACCGCCGGTCGTACGAGGTCCGCGGCCGGACCGTCCCGATCACCGCCCACGGGGTCGGCCTCGCGGCCGTCACCCTCGGCGCGATCGGCGTCATCTTCTACCGACTCGGCGAGCTCCACCTCTTCGGCGACGAGTATCTGGTGGTCGACGCCGCCGCGAGCTACTACTATACGGGCGAGCTCTACCTGTGGAACTGGATCGCCGACGACCAAGGGAGTCGTTACTACGATCGCGCCTGGCCGCACACGTTGTTGGTCGCCGCCTCGTACGCGGTCTTCGGGATCTCGGAGTGGTCGGCGCGGCTCGTCTCCGCGCTGTTCGGCGCGGCGACCGTCCCCGTCGCGTACGTCGTGTTCCGCTACTTCACCGAGGACCGGACGGTCGCGCTCGCGACCGCTGCGGCGCTGGCCATCTACCCGAGCACGCTCTTTTACTTCCGGTGGGCGCGGATGTACGCGCTCTTGATCCCGCTGTTCCTCCTCCTCACGTACCTCGTCCACCGGACGACGACCGAAGGGAACTCGCTGAACCTCCGGAACGATCGATCGAACCGCCTGATCGATCGATACCTCGACTTCAACCTCGGGCTCGGCCTCCTCACGCTGCCGGTTCTCTACGTCGCCTACCAGGTCCACTACAACGCGCTCCTCGTGCTCGCGGTGGCCTACGTCTACGTCTGCTATCGGGCCGTGGCCACTCGAGAGCCCAAGTACCGCACCGCCTCCGCGATCGGCACCGCCGGACTCGCGGCCGTCGCCCTCGTCGCCCACACCACCGATCGCCTGGCGTTTCTCGACCAGTTCCTCTCGTTTTTCGCCAGGGAGAACGTCGTCTACCTGTCGTACCTGCTGCGGTTCCCGTTCGAAGCGACCGCGGGCGTCGCGTTCTTCCTCGCCGGCTTCGCCCTCCTGGCTCGAATCGACGACGAGCCGCGGCGCCAGAAGCTGCTCTTTTGTTACCTCCTCTGTGTGTTCGCGCTCGTCTTCTACGTCCACGTCGGCGACCGGTACGCCAGCTTCGCCTACACCGTCCACGTCGTACCGTTCGCGGTCGCGCTGCTCCTGCTGGTCTACGCCGAGTTCGTTCGCTCGATGCGCTCGCCGCTGCTCGCGGTCGGGCTCGTCGTCCTCCTCGTCTCGTGCCTGGTCTTCCCGATGTACGCCGGCACGTACAGCTGGGACGCAGACCGGCTCTACCACGAGGACCGCGAGGATTTCCGGACCGCCTACGGGACGATCGTCGACGAGTACGAGGAGGACGACGCCCTGTTCGCCCAGTACGCTCGCGACTACTACCTCCGGGAACTTCCCGAGGACGCGGAGTGGATCAGCATGCTGAACAACCAGGAGTACGGGCCGGACGAATTCCACGACGATCTCGAGCGACACGACTCCGGGTGGGTGACGTGGGAGACGGGCAAGACCTACCACGTCCACCCCGAGGTCCGCGAGTACGTCGAGGAGAACTTCGAACAGCGCCACGGAAGCGGGGTTGACGACACCCGCGTCGAGGTGTACTACTTCGACGAGACGATGACCGAGGACCGAGCGGAGACGGTCGGCGGCCCGGCGGCGTCGATCGGCGGGGGAGCGGTGCCGGTCGACGAACGAGCGTCGTCGATCGACGGGTGAACGGTGATGGTCGACGAACGATCTGCTCGAACAGTTCGCCTACGCCGCCTCCCACGACGTGCAGGAACCGCTCCGGATGGTGACGAGCTACCTCCAGCTGCTCGAGAGCGGCCCGTGGCGATAAGGCGAGGGTTGGGATTCGAACCACGGTCGGACGTTCTCGCTCACGACGTTCGCGAGCGTGCGACCTCCCTGATTCGAATCCCGCGTCTCACACTCGTCACTCGCGGATCGCTCGTGACGAGTGCGAGGGTTGGGATTCGAACCCAAGGACCCCTACGGGAGCGGGTCTTAAGCCCGCTGCCGTTGGCCTGGCTTGGCTACCCTCGCCGAAGTGCGTCCGACAGTAGATGGGGGGAGTGGTTGTGCGTTTCGATGCGGAGCGCTTCGACCGAACGCCCGCCGCTCACCAGTCCACCGAGAGCGTCCCGTCGCCGTGCGGGTCGGGCGCCAACTCCTCGTCGGTGCGGCGATCGACGACGTGGATGCAGCCGTCGCCCTTCTTCGCCGGACAGACCTCGGCGGCTCGGATATTTTCCTCGAGGTCCTCCTCGCCCACGTAGTACGATCTCGGACGGGCCAGACCGGTGTCAAGGTCGAGGTCCCAGTTGTCCGAGACCTCCGCGCACTTCCCGGCGCCGAAGCACTTGTTCGCCTCGAAGACGATCTTGTACGGTTTCTCCTCGACCGGCGGCCCGTCCGCCGAACCGACGTCGCTCGGCCGCTCGATTCCGTCGCTCATTACACGTCCCTTCGCTCGCCGAACCTTTCCGGTTACGGTTCGTCGGCGCTGACGGCCTCGACCGAGATCGTATCGGCGTCGACGCGCTCGGGTACGACCGCGACGATCGACGGAGAAACCGGTCGGTCGAACCGTCGTGCCTCGTGAAAATGCCGACGAAGCGGACCCCCATCAGCTCCGTCGGACCCCCATCCCTGACTCTCGTCAGGTAGTAGCACGGTACGCACGGGCCATCATTAATATTTCTATTTTCGCTATCTCATCATGTTCGTCGAACGATCGCCGACGGGACGAGTGCACCGCCACGGCCGCCGAGGAGCAGGGGGATGCGGCGGAACCCCGGGCATCGACGCCGGCGATACGGACGACGGGTCGATTGACGATCGACGGTCGTCCCGTCCCCGGTCAGTCGCGGTCGACGGTGACCGATTCCAGGCGGACGTCCGCCTTCGGCTGATCGTTGGGGCCCGTCTCGACGGCGCCGAGCTCGCGGACGACGTCCATGCCGTCTACCACCTCGCCGAACACGGAGTGGCGGTCGTCGAGGTGGGGCTGGGCGTCGAGCGTGATGAAGAACTGCGATCCGTTGGTGTTGGGTCCGGAGTTCGCCATGCTGAGGATCCCCGCCGAGTCGTGGCGAAGCTCCGGGTGGAACTCGTCGTCGAAGGTGTACCCCGGACCGCCGCGGCCGGTGCCGGTCGGGTCGCCACCCTGGATCATGAAGCCCTCGATGATCCGGTGGAACTGGACGTCGTCGTACAGCGGCTCGTCCTCGACGGTTTCGCCGGTCTCGGGGTCGGTCCACTCGCGCTCGCCCGTCGCGAGTCCGACGAAGTTCTCGACCGTCCGCGGAGCGCGCTCTGCGAAGAGTTCGACCTCGACGTCACCTTCGGTCGTGTGCAGGGTCGCCGTTGGGTTACCCATATCGCCGTCGAGGGCGGGCGCGGTGAAAACGGTGGTGATCTCCGCCGGCGGCGATCGCGGCAGAGCGCCGTGACGGGCGACCGCGCCCGAGCCCCGTGACGGCCGATCGTCCGCGAGCCCCGTGATCGCCGATCGCACTCGAGCACCGTGATAGCCGCCCGACGGCGGAAACGTCTCGGGTCGGTGACCGGTTCCCCCCACGTACATACCGTAGCCTGTGGAACCCGTCGACCATGCCCGCCGGCTCCCACACGGCAGAGCGGATCACGCTGGCGACGCTTCCCTCCGGCGTCGCGATCGAGACGACCGTCCACACCTACGAGGGCGCCGCGGACGGTCCGACGCTGTACGTCCAGGCCGCCCAGCACGGTCGCGAAGTAAACGGCACCGAGAGTCTCCGGCGGTTTCACGACGCCCTCTCACCGGGCGCCCTGTCCGGGACCGTGATCGCCGTCCCCGTCGCGAACCCGCTGACGTTCGACCGCGTCTCGTACACGACGCCCGAAGTGATCGACAGCGTCAACCCCAACATGAACCGCGTCTGGCCCGGCGACGTGACGGGCTCGCTCCACCAGCGGATGGCCGCCCGCCTCTGGGAGTTCGTCGAGGAGGCCGACGCCGTCGTCGATCTCCACACGGGGAGTCCGGACATGCACCCACACGTGGTCTATCTCGACGGGAGCAACCGTTCGCGGGCGCTCGCCGAGGCGTTCGGCACCGACCTGCTGCTCGCCGAGGAGGCCGGCGACGACGCTCCCGACGAGTGGCACCGACGGGGCTTCGCCGGGAAGCTCCGGGTCGCCGCCGACCACGAGGGGATCCCGTCGATCACGCCGGAACTGGCCCACAGCAAGCAGCTCGTCGAACCGGTCGTCGAACTCGGCGTCGAGGGGCTCCTCGACGTCTGCCGGCACCTCGGCATGCTCGACGGCTCGGTCCCAGACCGCGAGCAGACCGACGCCCGGAATCACCTCGGGCAGGTCACCGCGTCGGCGTCCGGGCTGTTCCGGCCGAACCCCTCGCTCGAACTCGGCGAGTACGTCCCGGAAGGGGCACCGCTGGGGACCGTCTACGAGCCGACGACGTACGAACCCCTCCAGGACGTCGCGGCCGACCGGGAGGGGATCCTCTACGCGCTGACCCGCGAGGCGACGGTCAAGGCCGGCGACAAGCTGGCGAGCGTCGCGATCGTCCGAGAGGAGTGAGACCGGGTTCCGGGACCGTCGAGCGCGCTGACCGGCGAGGGTGAGCCCGTCGAGTTAGAGGGCCACCGGCGAGGTCGGTGACCACCGGAGCGATTTTCGTCTCGGTCCCCGTCCGGACGCGTATGGTCAGGGAACCGCCCGATCACTGTCCACGGTGTGGCGCGCGGCTCGCGCCGGTCGATCCGCCGGATCGCTTTCACTGTCCCGACTGCGACGAACCAGTGATCTACCATCCCAGTCCGACCGCCAGGGTGGCCGTCGTCGACGACCGCTCGATACTGCTCGTCAAGGTCGACGTCCCCGACCGTGATCTCTGGGGGACCCCGGGCGGCTTCGTCGAAGCGGGAGAAGGTCCCGACGTCGCCGGCGTGCGGGAGCTGGAAGAGGAGACGACGCTTCGGGCCGCCCCCGAGGATCTGGTGCTGTTCGACGCCAGGACGTTCCCCAAGTTTGGGACGATGCACAAGACGTACGTCTGCTACGCCCTGGACGCCGCCGACGCGGAGGGCGAGCCCCAGCCGGATCACGAGGTTGCCGACGCGCGCTACTGGACGCCGGCCGAGCTCGCGGCCGCCGACGACCGACTCCTGACCAGCTGGCCGGAGGCGTACAAGGACCTCGAGTGGTGGCTCGAGAAGGCCCGATCGGCGCTTGCGCGCGCCTGACGACCGGGTCGGCTGATTCGGCGGGCGCCCCTCAGCAGGTCGAGAAGCCGCCGTCGATCACCAGGCCGTGGCCGGTGATCCAGGAGGCCTCCTCGCTCGCCAGAAAGAGGATGCTGTCGGCGATCTCCTCGGGTTCGCCCAGCCGCTTCAGCGGATACTCCGCGGCCAGCGCCTCCCGGGCGGCCTCCGGATCCTCCTGCATCGCGAGGTACTGATCGAGCAGGCTCGTGTCGGTGAAACCCGGACAGACGGTGTTCGCGCGAACGCCGTACGGACCGGCCTCGGCCGCGATCGCGCGCGTGAAGTTCAACACCGCCCCCTTGCTGAGCGAGTAGGCCGCCTGCTTCGGCAGCCCCAGCAGGCTCGCGAGCGAGCCGACGTTGACGATCGCGCCGTGGCCCTTGGACTTCATGTGGGGAAGGGCGGCGTGACAGCCGTTCCAGACTCCCTTGACGTTCACGTCGATGACGAAGTCGCGCATCGACTCGTCCGTGTCCTCGATCGCCGCGGACGGGTGTCCCGTCCCGGCGTTGTTGACGATCACGTCGAGGCCGAACTCGTCGGCCACGTCGTCGACGACCGCGTGGAACCCCTCGGCGTCGGTGACGTCGAGCTTCCTGAATCCCGCCTCGCCCCCCGCGGATTCGATCTCGTCGACGACCGCCTCGCCGCCGTCGTCGTCGACGTCGGTGACGATGACGCGTGCGCCCTCCCGAGCGAACCGCTCCGCCGTCGCGCGTCCGATCCCCGATGCAGCCCCCGTGACGACGGCCGTCTTGTCCTCGAGTCGCATGGGCCGTGGTCACCCTGACGTAACATAAATGCAATTACTTCGGCGAGATTGCTACCACTGTTCTGTAAGAGTCGGTTCGGGAGGAACGATGGAAACGAGAAGGTGTGATTCGAGAGCGGGGTTCAGAACCCCCGCAGCTCGGCCAGCGCGTCAGCGGCGCTCCCGTCCTCGATCACGCCGCGCGCAACCTCGAGACCCTCCTCGATCGAATCGACGTCTCG
>SKPV01000045.1 GCA_007119345.1 Halovivax sp. | reverse complement strand
GAACTTCTCGGGCTGGTTGAGCGGCCACTCGACGGACTCCTGGACCTGCTCTTTGGCGTCGTGGAGGCCGCCGACGTCGTCCCAGGACATCTTCGGTAGCTCGACGAGCACCTCGCGCATCGCCGAGGGTTCGACCTCGTTGAGCGCGCCGCGGAAGTCCTCGCGCTTGACGATCATCCGGTCGATGAGGCTCGGCGGGATGTCCTCCTCGTCGAGGTCGATCTCCGGGAGGTACCGACGGAGGGCCTTCATCGCGGCCTCCTTCGTGAGGCTCTCGATGTCGGCGCCCACGAAGCCGTGGGTCTCGTCGGCCAGGTGCGAGAGGTTGACGTCGTCCGACAGCGGCATCCCGCGGGTGTGGATCTGGAGGATCTCCTCGCGGCCCGTCTCGTCGGGAACGCCGATCTCGATCTCGCGGTCGAACCGGCCCGGTCGGCGCAGCGCGGGGTCGACGCTGTCGACGCGGTTGGTCGCCGCGATGACGATGACCTGTCCGCGGGCCTCGAGCCCGTCCATCATCGTGAGCAGCTGGGCGACGACCCGGCGTTCGACCTCGCCGGTGACGTCCTCGCGCTTGGGTGCGATGGAGTCGAGCTCGTCGATGAAGATGATCGCCGGCGACTCCTCGCTGGCGTCCTCGAAGATCTCCCTGAGCTGTTGTTCCGACTCGCCGTAGTACTTGGAGATGATCTCGGGGCCCGCGATCGAGAAGAAACTCGCGGAGGTCTCGTTGGCGACGGCCTTCGCCAGGAGGGTCTTGCCCGTGCCGGGCGGGCCGTGCAGGAGGACGCCCTGCGGGGGCTCGATTCCCAGCTTCTTGAAGATCTGGGGGTGCTTCATCGGGAGCTCCACCATCTCCCGGACCCGCTGAATCTCGCTCTGGAGGCCGCCGATATCCTCGTACGTGATTCCGCCGCCGGTCTTCTCGAAGCCGGAGATCGGTTCCTCGCGGAGCTCGACGTCCGTATCCTCGGTGATGAGGACCACGCCGTCGGGTTCGGTCTCCACCGCGATCAGCGGGATCGCCTGGCCGGGCGAGCGCATGAACGGGTGGTTCGTCGAGCTCATGACCGGGACGATGTCCCGCCCGACCACCGGTCGCTTGAGGATCTGGCGTTTTACCATACCGGCCGCGTCCGAGCCGAACTGGACGGAGGCCTCCTCCGGCGGGGCGAGCACCAGCGTGTCGGCTTTCCGCGCCTCCGCTTTCCGGATCGTGACCCGCTCGCCGATGCCGACCTCCGCGTTCTGGCGGGTGAATCCGTCGATGCGGACCGTATCCGTGTTCCAGTCCTGTCGGTCCGCCCGCCAGACCTTGGCGGCGGTCGTGTCGGCCCCTTCGATCTCGATGATGTCACCCGGACTCAGCTTCAGGTGGAGCAGCGTATCCGGGTCGAGTCGGGCGATACCGCGCCCCGAGTCGTTCGGGTACGCCTTCGCGACCTCCAGTTGCACTTCGTTCATAGTTCTCGGTGGACGGCGTTGTGGATGCTCCGGCATCGTGCCGGATAGCTCTTTTGTTCGCGTAGCTCGCGTTCGCTCGTCGACTCGTAATCGGTTGCGAGCGTCCTTAGCTGTACTGCCCTCGCTCGCCTCACGTGATCGGGTCCGAACGGCGGTCGGATGGCTTCTCGACGCTCGATCGATTCTCGGTTCGACGTCCCGGTAGCGCTCGATCCGATCGTCGAGGTTCGGCACCCGAGCTGATCCGGGCCCGTCCCCTTTCGGGGGTCCGGACCCCTCCTCTCGAGCGATTTCGAGAGTATCGAACGACAGTCTGCATATCGGACCGGAGCCGTCCGAACCATCGAACGACGGCTCGCATATCGATCGTATCTCGTTCGATGTATCGGACGATTGCTCGATCGTCGAACGACGGTCGGCCGATATCGGACGAATCGCACCCTCGTATCCGCAATTCTGCATCGTCTCGATTCCAAACGACTCGATTTCAGAGCGGCGATCGACCGGCCGTCCGGCCATCTCGTTCGATATAGCTCGGCCGAGCGGTTTCTCGAACGTCGTACACGTCGCGGGCGGCCCGTCGGCGGAGTCATCCTCTCGATCGACGACTGTCCCGACCTGTCGGGTCCCGACCTGTCGCGTCCGACCGAATCACCGGTCGGGTCAGCCACTCAGCCCGAATACGGGCCGTCTCTCGACGGCGGATGCTCGGGCCGGATTTTCCAGGTATTCGACTCGGCGCCCGTCGATCTCGGACCGCGAACCGACGCTCGACCGAGCGCCCGCCATCATTTATGTGGGGGTACGTAAAAACGACAAATAAACCGTAATCGGCTATACCAAATTTTTCGCCGGTCGATGCCGCCGAATCGCTCGAATTCGACCTCCAGAGCCCGCTCAGATGGCCTTCTTGGACGTCGAGTCGGTCGGGGTCTCTATCTGGAAGTGTATAATACCAACTAAATCGGTGGGCGGTACCGGGCACCGGGCGGTCGATTCGGCCTCGGTCCTCCGCCTAACCGTTCCCGTCGTCTTCCCGGTGGGCGTCGAGCGCCTCCTCGATCGTCAGTTCCCCGGCGGCGACGCGACGGGCGTGTCGGTCGTCGATCGCCCGATTGGTCTCGCTGGCCTCCCGCGAGCGGTCCTTTATCACCTGGAGCTCGCCCGCCGTGGGTTCGATCTCCCGTTCGTCGAGGGGTTCGCCCTCGATTCGGGCGATATTGACGGCCGCGAGGACGTCGCCCATTCCGCGAGCGCCCGTTCCGAGGTACGGGGTCGTCCCGGCTTCGTCCACCAGTTCGACCCGCACGTCCTCCAGGTCGTTCACGAGGGCGGCGCTCTTGAGCCGGGCGCCGTCGCCGACGCGGACGACCGGATCCGCGGCGTCGGCCACTTCGTCCTGGATCGTCTCGACGGCGTCGGCCAGCGGCACCTGAAACGCCGCGATCACGACGTCGTCGACGAGCACGGCGATGCCCGGTTTGCGGCCGGGATCGACGCCGACGATGGTGCGACCGCCGCGCCCGCGCTTGAGTGCGAGCGCGCGGTCGACCGCCCGACGCGGATCGGCCGGATCGGCGAGGATCGTCGGCGCCTCCGCGTCGTCGAAGGTTTTCGCGTGCCCCTCGTCGGTGAGGATCACGCTCGTCGCCTCGGGGAGTTCGTCGTCCGGCTCGATCGTCGTGAACGTCGCCGACCGGTCGCGGAGCTCGCCCACGGCGCCGTGGTAGAGCTCGAAGTCGGTCGTCGCGACGACGATCACGCCCGGGCGTTCGCGGTCGGTCCGAATAAGCGTGTCCCACTCGGGGAGCAGGGTGTCGACCGGTCGTTGTGGCGGTTCGGCTGGTGGGCGGTCGTCGTCGCGGTTCGGCTGGTGGGCGGTCGTCGTCGCGGTTCGGCTGGTGGGCGGTCGTCGTCGCGGTTCGGCTGGTGGCGGTCGTCGTCGCGGTTCGGCTGGTGGTCGATCGGTGACGCGGTTCGGCTGGTGGTCGGTTGGTCTTCCGTGCGATGAGCAGGAGATCGGCGCGTCGCCCGGATCGACGCGCCGACCGGTCGCCGGCCGAGTGGCAGCATCCGTCTCGGTTTGTCGCCGTCGCAATTCCCTTGCATCGGGACGCCGTAGTCGACGACGATCGATGGTCACCGTCAGCGCCGGGGCGCGACTCCACGTCGGGTTTTGCAACCTCTCGCTCGCGCACGATCGCCTCTACGGTGGCATCGGCGTGGGCCTCGCGGAACCTCGGGTTCGCGTCGCGGCCGAACCGGCGGAGGCGGTCGTGGCGGACGACGACGACGTTCGTCGGTACGCGGAACGCGCCGTCGACGTCCTGGACGTTCCCGGCGTGTCCGTGGCACTCGAGACGCGGTTGCCTCGTCACGTCGGTCTCGGCAGCGGGACCCAGCTCGCCCTCGCCGTGTACGCGGCGACGGCGCGGGCTCACGGCGTCGATCCGGCGGTCCGCGAGCACGCGCCCTCGCTCGGGCGCGGCGGTCGCAGCGGCGTCGGGGTGGCCACCTTCGAGGCCGGCGGCTTCGTCGTCGACGCCGGCCATCCCTCCTCGCGGTTCACCACCCGGCCGCCGGCGACCGGCGACTGGACGGTGCCGCCCGCGGTCGCCCGTCACGAGCTTCCGACCGACTGGCGGTTCCTCGTCGCGTTGCCGGAGGCCGAACCGGGCCGCAGCGGCGACGAGGAGGACGCGAGCATCCGTTCGGTGATCGAGGCGGCGGATCCGACGGTCTCCGACCGGATCGCCGGCGTCCTCGCGCGGAAACTCCTGCCCGCAGCGGCCGCGGGACGCCTGGAACCCTTCGGCGAAGCCGTCGAGCGGATCGACCGGCTGAACGGCACCTGGTACGCCGACGCGCAAGGCGGGTTGTACCGGCCGCCGGCCGGCGAACTCGTCGACGCGCTGGCGTCGTGTCCGGTACTGGCCGGCGTCGGCCAGTCCTCGTGGGGACCGGCCGTCTACGGCCTGACCGACGCCGAGCACGTACCGGAGGCCCGGCGGGCCGCGGAGGGCGCGCTCGACGAGCTGGACCTGGAGGGGACGGTCCTGACGACGGCGGCCGCGACGGCGGGGATGCGTCTCGAGGAGTGACGGTTCGAACGTCGTCTCGTGGAGTGATGGTCCGAACGTCGTCTCGTGGAGTGACGGTCCAAACGTCGTCTCGTGGAGTGATGATCCGAACGCCGTCTCGAAGAGCGACGGTCCAAACGTCGTCTCGATTCGCGGTTCGTGATGGAGGACGATCTGGTGGCGGCGGCGACGGAGGCGATCACCTTCGCCGACCGTTCGCGGGCGAACTTCCAGCCGACGCCGATGCCGACGGAGTGGTACGCCGATCGTGCGCCTCACTTGACCGGGACGTTCGCGGTCGCGAACTGTTCGGTCGTGCCGGAAAATGAGGCGCTCGGAGAGTGCTGGCCCTCCGAGCCCAGCGGGACGTTTTTGCCGATCCGCGACGACCGTCCGGGTATGCAGTTCTGCGACGACTGCGGCTCGATGATGAAGGCCGAGGGCGACCGCATGGTCTGTTCGACCTGCGGCGCGGCCGTCGACCGCGACCGCGACCGGGAAGCCGAGTTCGTCACGACGGAGGCCCAGACCGGCGACGAGGTGATCGAGTCGGACGAGAACGCGGACATGGAGGGCAAGCCGAAGGCGACGGACGTCCGCTGTGACGACTGCGGGAACGAGGAGGCGTGGTACTACATCCAGCAGACGGCCTCGGCGGACGAGCCGCCGACGCGATTTTTCAAGTGCACCGAGTGCGGCCACCGCTGGCGCGGGTACAACTGACCGTCGCCGCCGAGAGACGGGCGAGAGACCCACCGACTGCGACCGTGGCCGTCGAGGGACGGACGAGAGGCCCACCGATCGCGACCGTCGCCTTCGGGTGTGGACAGTCGACGCTCCGGCCGCGGCCCTTACCGAACCGACACTCGACCGCTGGGACCTCGGCGCCGGCGCGGAAACGGAACCGGGACCGACAGCGTTTTTCGGGTGCCGGTGTATCTGGATTCCGTGAACGTACGCGGCACGGTGGCGGGCGAGGTCGACGTCCGGACCGTCTCGACGAGTTACGGCGAGCGGGAACTCGCCGAAGTGCCGGTCCGACTCGAGGACGACGACCCGGACGATCCGCCGACGACGGTCACCTGCTGGGGGAAGTGGGTGGAGTCGGCCGAACGTCTCGAACCGGGGATGGAGCTGCTGGTGACCGAGGCGGAGGCGGACGAGTACCGCGGCGAGGTGCAGTATTCGACGACGGGCGACTCCTACGTCGTCGTCGAGCCGGACTACCTGGTCGACGTCACGGACGTCCGCAACTGGGTGCAGTGCCCGAGATTGTACTACCTCAACAAACTTTCCGGGGTGCCGCTGAACTACCCCGTCGTGAAGGGGACGCTCGTCCACGAGGTGTTCGGCGACCTCCTGCGCGGCCGGGAGCTCGAGGCGTCGATCGACGAGCGCATCGAAGAGCGGGCGCTGGAGCTGGGGCTGATGGGCGAGTCCCCGGAATCGGTCGCCGAGGACGTCCGCCAGAACGCGGCGGCGATCGAGGGCTGGCTCGACCAGGGTCGGCTCACGGAGGAAGACGAGTGGCGTTCCGAGCGGTTGCTCATCAGCGAGACGTTCGGTCTCAAAGGGCGGGCGGACGCCATCCGCCGGGGCGCCCCCGTCGAACTCAAGACAGGCAAGAACCTCCGCAAGGAGCCGCGATTCAAGGACAAAGTGCAGGCGGCCTGCTACGCGCTCGTCCTCGAAGAGCACGGGGAGCCGGTCGACACGGGGACCCTGCTCTACACCAAGAACTCGGTGCTCGATCGCAACGAGGAGACGGGCGACCTGACGCCGGCGAAGGACTTCTCGATGGGCCGCGGGCTGCTGGAGTACGTCTGTCGACTCCGCAACGAGATCGCGGCGATGGAGGCCTCGTGGACGGTGCCGACGGGCACGGAGGCGGACGCGAAGTGCGAGTACTGTTTCGAGCGCGACACTTGCATGGTCGTCTCGGGGCGACTGGGCCAGGAGTCGAAGGCGGGGCAGATCGGCAGGCCGCTCCCGGACGAGGAACTGGAACACTTCGAGCGGTTCTCCCGGGCGATCGAGGAGGAGCGCCGCGAGGTCCACCGCGAGTACGTCAAGCTCTGGGAGCAGACCCCCGAGGAGCGCGCCGCCGACGATCGGGCGATCATCGACCTGGAGTTCCTCGAGGCGCGCGAGCTGGAGGGCGGTCGCTGGGAGTTGCGAGCGCGCCGGCGCTCGCCGGCCACGTCGAAGCTTCGCGAGGGCGACCTCGTCCTGGCGAGCGACGGTGAGCCGGTCGGCGGCGACGCGGAGCTGGCCCGGATCGAACGACTCGAGAGCGCGGAGTCACGCTCCGCGGAACGATCGAGCGGCGCCCGCGGTGAGCCGGGAGACGGCGAAATCGTCCTGACGGCCGACGAGCCCGTCGAGGTCGAGCGCCTCGACGTCTACCCGAGCGAGCTGACGACCGACCGATTACTCGTCGCGTTACACGACGCGCTGCTCAAGGGAGACGAGCGGCGAAAGGACGTCCTGTTCGGTCGCGCCGAACCGGAGTTCGACGAGATCGACGAGACGTTCGTCGCCAACAACGAGGCCCAGGACGAAGCCGTGCGGACGGCCGTGGGCGCCCGCGACTGCGCGCTGATCCACGGGCCGCCGGGAACGGGAAAGACCTACACCATCGCCAGGGCGGTCGAGGCGACGGTCGAGCGGGGCGAGCGGGTGCTGCTGTCGGCGTTCACCAACCGGGCGGTCGACAACGCGCTGGAGGCGGTGCTCGACGCCGGCATCGACCCCGAACGGGTCGTTCGGTTCGGAACCGAGAGCGGCGTCCGCGAGGACATGCGCCACCTCCGGCTGGAGCGCGCGGGCGACCCCGGGGCGCGGGTCGCCGAACTCGACGACGCGCAGGTGGTCGCCGCCACGACCGCGGCCTGCGGCTCCCGCGTGATGAACGAACAGTCGTTCGACGTCGCGCTGGTGGACGAGGCGGCCCAGCTCACCGAGCCGGGAACCTACGCGGCGATCA
Organism: Halovivax sp.; assembly: GCA_007119345.1. GTDB lineage: Archaea > Halobacteriota > Halobacteria > Halobacteriales > Natrialbaceae > Halovivax. The sequence continues at coordinate 6,932 of SKPV01000045.1, read as the reverse complement.
ACCTGGCCGAGCGCTTCGTCCTCGTCGGCGACCACCAGCAGCTTCCGCCGGTCGTTCGCGCGGAGAACGAACTCTCCGAGTCGCTCTTCGAACGGCTCGTCGAAGCCTATCCCGGGGCGGGCGTGATGCTCGACCGCCAGTACCGGATGAACCAGCGCATCCAGGCGTTCGCCTCCAGGGAATTCTACGACGACCGGCTGCGGCCGGCGACGCCCGAGGTGGCGGCTCGGACGCTGGACGACCTCGACGGCGTCTCCCGGGACGACCTCCCCGAGACGCTGAGCGATCCGGTCGCGTTCGTCGGCGTCTCCGGCGACGACGAGCGATACACCGACGCGAAGGAGGCGGCGCGCATCGCCGAACTGATCGGCGCCTACGAGGGGGCGGGCCTCGACCGCACGGAAATCGGCGTCATCGCCCCCTTCCGCGCGCAGGTCTCGGAGATCGAACGCCACGTTCCCGGCGACGTCGCCGTCGACACGGTCGACCGCTTCCAGGGGTCGAGCCAGGAGGTGATCGTCGTCTCGTTCGTCGCCAGCGGCGACCTCGAGGGGCCGATCTTCGAGGATTACCGTCGGCTCAACGTCGCGCTCACTCGGCCGAAGCGGGCGCTCGTGCTGGTCGGCGACGCGACCGCGCTGAAGACGGATCCGGTCTACCGGCGGATGCTCGAGTGGGCGCGTCGGTGAGCGATCGGTCGATCGGGCGAACGATTCGCCCGCCGATCGCTCCCGCAGAACGGCGGCGCCGGAGTCGGCCATAAACGAACGGTCTCCTTCGGCGGAAGAATTAGGACGGCTGTAATTGTGTCTGTGAGTAACGAGCATGCGACTCGAGGGGCCGAGCGAGGCGATCCGAGAGGTGTTCCCCGCGGAGTACGCGGAACTCGCGGTCCTCGTCACCGATCTCGGTGGTACGACGTTCCTGATGGTGCTGCTCGCGGTGCTGTTCTGGCTGAGCCGGCGTCGCGAGACCGCGCTCGTCGCGAGCTACGCGGTCGCGGGGCTCGGGCTACTGATGGTGCTGAAGGCGCTCTTCGATCTGCCGCGCCCGCCCGAGGAGCTCTTTCTCGCGTCGATGGACGACGATCCGTACGGGTTTCCGAGCGGTCACGCGTTCGCCGCGGTGGTCGTCTACGGCGGTCTGCTGGTGGCCTTCGAGCGGCTTCGGGAGCCGCTGGCCGTCGCCGGCGTCGGGTCGCTGGTCGTCCTCGTCTCGCTGTCGCGGGTCGTCCTCGGCTATCACTACCTGGGCGACGTGATCGTCGGCGCGGCCGTGGGGATCGCGTTCCTCGCCGCGATGTTCCGGACGGTGTCCGAGCCCCGAATCGGCTTCGCCGTCGGTCTGGTTCTCGCGCTCCCCGCGATCGCCGCGACGGGCGCCGCCGAGGAGACGCTGCTCGGCCTGGGGGCGGCGATCGGCGGCCTGGTCGGCACCTGGCGGCTGGATTCGGCGCCGCCGCTGCGGTCCCGGGCCGAAGGGGCCCTCCTCGCGGTCGCGGGGCTCGCGTTCCTCACCGCGATGACCGCGATGGAATCGTGGATCGCCGTCACCGCGCCCGCGACGGTCGCGACGTACGCCGTCACGATCGCCGGCATCTTCCTGCTCCCGGTCTTGCTGGCCCGCGTCGGCATCGAGAGGCCGGTGATTCGCGGCGGGTCGCGTCCGGGGTGAGATGCGCCAGGCACTCGCTAACGCCTTTCGCGTCGTCGACCGGGACCGTTCCCTTCTCCAGCTCGCCCGCACCGAAGGCGATCGCGCTGACGACCGTCCCGTTCTCGGCGTCCGTCCCGTTCACCGTGGCGTTCCCGACGACGGCATCGGCGACGAAGCCGACCGCGGCGTGCTCCCGTTTCGAGCCGCTCCCAGTCGTCGAGGGCGCTCTCGTCGGACGGTCCTCGCGTTCCGTCGGCGGCCAACGTCAGTTCGCTCCCGTGGAGCGACTCCCCGCCGGCGTGTGTCAGCGTGATCTGCAGGTCGTCGCCGGTCCCGTCGCCGTCCCGCTCGAAGTCGGCCTCCGGCGCGGGATCCTCGACCTCGCGCCCGACGAGCACGCCGATCGCGACCGCAGAAAGAGGGCGACGAGCGCCACGACCGCGACGCCCAGCGCGGGGGAGAGCGCCGGCTCGCCGGTCCGACGTCTCGGAGTCGTTGGTTCGTCTCCCGGTTGCGTGACCGATGGGGCGCCGCGGGCTCCGGGCCGCCGGCGCCCGGTCGCTCGATACCGGACGTGAGGGACGATCAGGGTACGAAAATTCCCTCGGTATCGAACGGTGGGTCGTCGGGGGCGACCGGGTTTCCGGTGGGTCTTCCGACGCGGGTGCTCGTCCCGCTCACTCCCGTGCGTCCGCCGCCTCCCACAGCGGGTAGAGCTCGTCCGTCGGCGGCGACGAGAGCGTCTCGCCGTCTAGAGAAACGGTGCCGTCGCTCGCTCCGGTGACGGTGCCGATCGCCGCGGCGTCGATTCCGGCGTCTCGGAGCGCCGAGAGTCGGTCCTCGAGCGCCGATTCGGGGACGGTCGCGAGCAGCGCGCCCGAGCCGAAGATCCGCAGCGGATCGACCTCGGCGGCCCCGCAGAGCGTCTCCGTTTCCGCCCGGACGGGGATCGCGTCGCGATCGACCTCGACGTCGACGCCGGAGGCGGCGGCGAGCTCGACGAGGCCGGCCGCGATGCCGCCCTCGGTCGGATCGTGCATCGCGGTGGCCGCCCCGCGGAGCGCGCGAGCGGCGGGGGTGACCGATACGTCGTCGAGAAACTCGCTCGCGCGCTCGACCGTCTCGTCGTCGACCGCCAGCTCGTCGCCGAAATCGGCGGCCAGGATCGCGCTCCCCTCGGTCGCGGCCGCCCCGGCCAGCACCACCCGGTCGCCGGTCGTCGCGCCGCCGGTGGGGACGAACGGATCGGCGAATCCCATCGCCGTCAGCGAGAGCAGCGGACGGTCGAGGGCGTCGACGTACTCCGAGTGCCCGCCGACGATCGTGACGCCGGCGTCGCTCGCCGCATCGTGGAGGGCCCGCGAGAGGGCGTCGAACGCGTCCCCGTCGTCCGTCGGGAGCATGCAGACGACGGTGAGCCAGCGGGGTTCGCCGCCCGAGGCGGCGACGTCGTTACAGGCGACCCGGACGCCGAGCGCGCCGGCGTCGGCGGCCGCGAGCGAAATCGGGTCCGAGCTGACGACGAGCGTTCCCGCCGGGACGTCGATCGCGGCGGCGTCCTCGCCGAGCGCCGGGCCCTGGAGCACCCGCTCGTCGTCGGCGCCGGTTCGGGAGAAGACGTGCGCGGCGAGTTCGTCCGGTGGAACTTTCCCTGGCATACCGACGGTTGGTACGAGGCGGGGCTTGTAGCTGTCGGGGCTCGATCGGAGGGGGCGGACGGATCCGTGGTGGCCCGGACCGACTCGTTACTCCTCGTCGTCGTGGAGTTCGGCGAAGATCCGCGGGTCGGTCCGGAACTTCAGGACGTTGTGGACGACGGAGTTGCGCAAGTTGTCGACGACGGCGCCGTGTTCCTTGTAGAAGCCGTGGATCCACTTCGAGACGTCCTCGCGATCGCGGAACATCATGATCGACTTCCACTGGTACTCGCCGTCCGAGAGGAAGAAAAACAGGGTGTTCTCGTCGTCGCGAATGTGCTCCATCGCCGGTCGCCAGCCCTCCTCGAAGTGCTCGGGATTGAACTTGAACTCGAAGAGCGCGAAGTAGTAGTACTCCTCGTTCGGGACGATCGCCTCCCGGAAGACGCCCTCGTCGCGCATCCGCCTGATCGACTGGCTGACCGTGACGTGCGAGACGTCGATGTCGTAGTCTTCGGCCAGCACCTCGGTCAGTTCGCGAGAGGAGAGCTGCGGATCGTCCGCCAGCTCGGTAAGGATCGCCACGTCGCGCTCTTTGAACTCCCAGTTCGGCGCCTCGTCGTCCATGCGGTCAGATTGCGAACGGGAGTACGTGTTCGTTTCGGTCCGGCGAACGGTGCCGGAGCCGGCTACCTGGAGTCGACCGGCGATGATCTGCACGCGGGTTAGCCGCCGGAATCGTCTCGAACGTCGGCAACGGCCTCCCTGAACTCCTCCGGGACCCGGATCGGCGAGCCCGTCTCCTCGTCGACGGCGACGTGGGTGACCGCGCCGTCGACGATCGGGCGGTCGTCGCGCTTCCGGCGAGCGCGGTAGTCGAACTCGACGCTCGACTCGCCGACGCGTGCGACCCGGACCTCGTTGACCAGCACGTCCTCGAACCTGGCCGGGTGCCGGTAGTTTAGCTCCGTGCTCACGACGTGGATGTCCCACGCCGCATCCCGTATCGCGTCGTAGTCGTAGCCGATCTCCCGGAGGAACGCCGTGACGGCCTCGTCCTGGTAGGTGACGTACTCGCCGTAGAAGACGATCCCTTGCTGGTCGGTCTCGGCGAAGCGAACGCGGTTCTCGAAGACCTCGAGGAAGGCCTCTGGCGCGTCTCGTTCGTCCATACCCTCACCGCCCGGGCGACCGTCAAAACGGTACCGGTGAACGGCGGGCCGACCGACCCAGTTCCCGAACCCCGAGGGAGTGACGGCCAGCCGCCGGGGTCTGCGCAGTTCTCGGCACCGGAGTAGGTCGCGCGGTCCGAGCCCCGGGGAAGTGACGGCCAGCGGGCTCACCCGCGCGGTTCTCGGCTTCGGAATCGGCCGCGCGGCCCGTGCCCCGGCGGGACGACGGTCGGCCGCATGGGCCAACCGTTGTCATGGAGGGTGATACCAACACCCATATTTAAGATGGATCGTCATATATCCACAAATTGAGGGCCGTTAAGGGAGTGACACCCTATGGAAAACAAAAGTAATTCGAACCGGATTGTTTCGACGGACGCGATCGACCGGCGGCGGTTCCTCGCGGCGACGGGTGCGGGTGCGTTCGCCACGACGGTCGCCGGCTGTCTCGGGGGCGAAGAGGCCGGGCAAGAGGGGCCGATCACGATCGGACACCTCGGGCCGGTCGAACTGTCGATGGGCATCGGCTCCGAACGCAGCGGCCAACTCGCGATCGACCAGCTCAACGACGAAGGCGGGATCGACGACCGCGAAGTGGAGTTCGTCTCGGCCGACACGCGGGGGGAACCCGCAGAGGCCGAACGTGAAGCCGAAGCGATGATCATGCAGGAGGAAGTCGACGTCATCCTCGGGACGTTCGTCAGCGAGGTGATGCAGGGAATCGTCGACCTCGTCGCGGAGTTCGACGTCCCGTTCCTGATCACTGGTTCGGCCGACCCGCGGACGCTCCAGGATACCGTTGGCGAGGACTACGACCACTACAAGAGCGTCTTTCGGACGGGGCCGATCAACTCGGACCTCCAGGCCGAGGCGATGGCCGACTACGCCGACTACCTCAACGAGGAGCACGGCTGGGAGTCCTTCGCGCACATCGCCGACGACGCCGCCTGGACGGTGCCGTTCTCCGAGAACCTTCCTGATCTGCTCGAAGACCGGGGATACGACGTCGTCTACGAGGACCGACTCTCGATCGAGACGGACGACTTCACGCCGGTGCTGGACAGCATCGAGGCCGAGGGGGCCGACGCAGTCTTCCGGTTTTTCGCCCACATCGTCGGCACCGACTTCCTGGCCACCTGGCGCGAGGCCGAGTACCCCTTCTCGGTCGAGGGGATCCACGTCGCCTCGATGGCACCCGAGTTCTGGGACATGACCGAGGGCCTGGCGCTCTACGAGACGACCTCGCAGTCGGGCGCGGGCGGCGCCACGGAGATCACGGAGGAGACGATGCCGTTCGTCGAGGCCTACCAGGACGCCTACGCCGACGAGGGTGCGCCCGCGCTCCCGATGTACATGGGATTCAACACGTACGACGCGGTGTACGTCTACGCCGACGCCGTCGAGCGTGCGGGGACCACGGATTACGAAGGCGACCTCGACGCGATCGTCGACGCGCTCCTCGAAACCGACCACACCGGCGCCGCGGGCGAGATCGAACTGTACGGTCCCGACGACGAGTACCCCCACGACGTGATGGAGACCCGCGACGAGGACGACGTCATCTCGAACTTCCCCATGACCCAGTGGCAGGAAGGTGGCGAGATCGAGTGCGTCTACCCGCGGGAGTTCGCGACCGCGGACCACGTCGCCCCGGATTGGGTGTGAGCGATGCTCGGCGACGCGCTCTCGATCCTCGTAACGGGAGCGATGATCAGCGCGATCTACGCGCTCATCGCGATCGGGTTCACCATGATCTTCGGCGTCGGCGGCGTCTTGAACCTCGCTCACGGGGCGCTGATCATGATCGGCGCCTACGCCTACCTCGTCCTCGTCTCCAGCGCGACGTTCGGCGCCGTGGCGCTGCCGGGATTCGTCGCGTTCCCGATCGCGGTGGCCGTCGGCGCCCTGGCGTCGTACGGACTGTACGCCGGACTGGTCAAGCACGTCGAGGACAACGTCGTCATCACGTTCCTGGCGACGCTCGTCGTCGCCGTCCTGCTCGCGGAACTCGCCGTCGCGATCTTCAGCCCGGACCCGTACCACTACTCGCTCGTGAGCGGGAGCATCCACCTCGAGTGGATCGGCACCCGGATCCTCTGGGTCGAGGTGGCCGGGTTCGTCGTCTCCTGGATCGCCATCGGCCTCCTCTGGTACTACGTGACCCGGACGGACGGGGGCCGATCGATCCTCGCGACGTCGATGAGCGAGCGCGGCGCCCAGCTCACGGGCGTCGACCTCCCGAGCGTCAAAGCTCGCACGTGGCTGATCGCGGGCGCGCTCGCGGGCATCGCCGGGATGTTCATCGGGACGACCCGTAGCACGACGCCCCTCATGTGGCTCGATCCGCTCGCGCTGGCGTTCATCATCGTCGTCATCGGCGGGATCGGGAGCATCAAGGGGTCCGTGATCGCCGCCTACCTGATCGGCTACCTGGAGACGATCACCGTGGCGGCCCTCGGTTCCGGCT